>CAZTFD010000038.1:1831-10387 GCA_964612225.1 uncultured Thermoplasmata archaeon
GATGTCCGGTTCCGCAGATGACGCCCAAGGCGGGGTCGAGTACAGGTGGTTCTTCGGGGACGGCAACAAGACCGGATGGTTGAGTGACGCCTCCGTGACGCACAGATATGCCCGCGACGGGCACTACACTGCGTACCTCGCTGTAAGAGAAGTGGTGGGCACTGACCACTTCGTGTCCTGGAAGGCCGCGAACGTGACGGTCATCGACATGTCCAACACCGCACCGCACAACGTGGACTTCACGGTAACTCCGTCGGATCCCGACGAAGGTACCCAAGTCAACCTGGATGCCACCTCGATCGATGACAACGGAGACGCGGTGTCGTACAAGTGGAACTTCGGTGACGGCAGCTCTGGCCAGGGCACGAATGTCGTGCACCAGTTCAGCGCTGGCGTCGGGTCCTACACTGTTACTGTGTATGCAGACGATGGTCACCTGGGCCAGGCCCCGAGGCCTGTCCCTGCGTCCCACGGAATCTCTGTCACGGCCAACAACCCACCGACATGTTCGGTTCCGGACAGGACCAACGTCCCCAAGAGCGAGCCGGTCGTGTTCCTCGTAACGTCGGATGATGCGAACGTGAGGGACCAGCACCGCTACACATGGAACTGGGGCGATGGCAGCGCTCTGACCGTGACGAGCGTCAAGCAGGCTACGCACACCTACGCTCAGGTGAATACGTACACGCTGCTGGTCTACGCTGACGACCTCACGAACCTTGCAGGGCACAATGTGTCCGACACAGGCTCTATCCAAGTCGTGAGGGTCACTCCCGACACTGCACCTGTGGCGACAATGGTGAAGGACATCGTGACTGTGGTCACGGGCCTGAAGGTGACGTTCACAGGCACTGCGACGGACGCGGAGGGCGACATCTGCACGATGGTATTCGACTTCGGTGACGGCACCGATGCGACGATGGTGCAGGATTCACCCAACTCGTCAGTGGTTGCTACCCACACATACACCGCAGGCGGACCGAAGACCGTGTACCTGTATGCGGACGACGGTACGCTGGTGGGACAGACCTCGATGAGCTTCGCCGTTGGCACGACCTTCACCCTCAGCCTCGCGACCGGATGGAACCTGGTGACTGTGCCTCGTGTCGGCTTCGGCTACATGGCGAGCACGCTCGGCTTGACCAATGGGGACACTGTGTCCTCATGGAACTCGACGACGAAGACATACAAGAGCTACATCGTCGGAGTCCCAGTGAACAACTTCGCGATCCTACCGGGCGTTGGTTACTGGATCAACGTGCCGACCGGGACGAGGACGCTTACCCTGCAGGGAAGCATCCCGACGACCACGCAGTACATAACGGTCCTTGTCCCCGAGGTTGGTGGCTGGGCGATGATAGGCTTTAACTCGCTCAGGACCAACATGCACGCGGCGGACATCCCTGCGATGTTCAACATCGTCGACAGCATAACGACGGTGGCGAAGTACAACCCGGCCACGAAGACATACACGAGCTGGCTCAGCATCATACCGGCGATCAACAACTTCTTGCTGGTCCCGGGACAGGGATACTGGATCCTGACGAGCTCGAGTGGCGTGCTGGCCTACGATCCTCAGTGAAGGATGAAGAGCGGCCCAAACCCTTTCAAACCCTCTAATTTTCCATTTCTCTGCCTAGCGAAGCGGCCATTTCTGAACCGCAGGACCTCTCACGGAGTCCTCGTTGAGCCCTCACAATCCACAATGGGATCGTGACGTTCTCCAGCGACAAGATTGAATATAGGCTTGACGTATGCCCCATAGGGATTCGGATATGAACGGCATCGGCAGTATTGAATACGGTATCGACACGAAGGGGAGTCCCCGTCCGAGGGAGATTAGAATGACTCGCTTGACAGGATCGATGGAGAATGGGAAGGCAGGCAGTTCGCGATTGAAGAATCTAGGATCGGCATATGCGGGAAGGAGATACGTGAAGACGGTCTCGATGCTTCTCGTCTTCTGTGCGGCCACGATGCTCGTCGTCTCTGCGCTTGCACTGACGGAGGCTGCTAACGCTAAACAGCCCGGAGCACCCCATACAGTCTTCGGGTACACCTTCGCCGCTGATGGTGTTACCGCTCTGAACGGCTGTATCGTGACGATAACAAATACCAGGACTGCTGAATCCATGGTTTTCAACGAGACCCATGCAGGCTGGGATCCCGGCACCAACATCTACTCGGTTGACCTGACCGAACTCGACGAACATGGCTGGGCTTTCGGGGACATTCTCAATGTGACGGCAGTCAATGGCTTTGACATCGGATGGAACGAGTCGGCGATCACGGACACACCAGCTGGGTATGATCAGATCGACGTGACTCTGAACGGAACAGTCATACCAGAGTTCCCGATGTTGCTCTTGCCTGTAGGGGGCATGATCGCGCTGATCGCGGTTGTGAGCTTCAGGCGCAGGAGCAAGAAGTAGTAGACGCGCAAGTGCGATTCAAACCCCTTACAAACCTATCTTTCTCGGCATTCGTGTTCGAGCGGAGCGATTGAGCCGATGTGCCGGAATCTGGGGTTGCTCAATCTACTGAGAGGACGCGCCCGGATTGCTCAGGGCCAGTGGGCTCCTCTAGCCGCTTCCTGCTCATCTGAGAAATATCTCTCGCCGCCATGCCGATCATGTCCAGTTGAAGATAGGTGAAGAGGTAGTCGAGGTTCCTGTCGACGTTCGGATGATATCTCCCAGAAGATGGGTGCTCCATCATCCTCATGAGGAGCCCATCGATGCGGTTCGAGGTCTTCGCGTTCTCTCTCATCATGCCGCCGCTCAGTCTGAACAACGGAAACTCGACGACGGCGCCATTGCCTTTGGCATCGGCTACGGCCGGCTCATCCTCGGACCATCTCTCTACCGCTGGCTCTTCGATTCTCTTGGCTTTCTCCAAATCCCATCCCTCTTTGGAGCTAGGAGAAGTATCTGTCGATTTGTATATATATGTTTCCAATGAGAGATTTCCCCAAAGGACTAGTTCGTGATGGTCCTGTCAATGTCGCAGTATCTGGATCGTCAAGCGGGTTGCAGCTTCAACGTACCTCCCGCACCTTGGCCGATGTTCCGCAGATTTGAAGTCGCTCTTGTTGAGGACTCTGCAGCATGTCGAACCGAACTGCTCGCCGAAAATCTTGTGTAGCTCGCCTGCCGCATCATATGCAGCGAGTCTGTCTTCCTTGGGTGTCGTGCGTCCCTTGACGATGCCGATTGCCAGAACGCCACCGACTAGAGCTCCGCAGATGTCCTCAGACCTCCCAACACCCCCACCGAAGGGCGTCGCCATTCTCATGCCCTGATCGGTCAGTTCGATTTCCTGAGCGTGGCAGACTCCTCTTAAGACCGACTCTGCGCAGTTATACTGTTTGGCCCAGCATGCGGCAGCCATCGCGACGCCCTCTTCGACCGATCTCATTAGAATCACTTATTCCTCTGGTGCGTTCAGCCCCATCTAACGGGAGGGCCGATCGTGTGTTTAAGGAGTGCGTCAAGGAGAACAAGACCACTTCAGAACGGATGTCGACAGATAGAGTCGATGGAAGAGGTTTGGGTTCGATTTCTCGGTCAAGCCACGGCTTCTTCGAAAAGATCATCGGAGTAAGGTATTTCCTCGAGCTCCGCCGTGACCTCGAGCAGCCCTAGCTGAATTGACGCGTTCACGTAGTCGAGTTCGTTCTTTGTTTCGTCCGTATCAACGAACTCAGGATCGCCCTCAATATCGCTCATGAGCCGGTCCAGTCGATCCCTGTTCTCGGCGATCTTGATGAGGATGTCGAGGTCACCGAGGTCTTCCTCATTCTTGAGAATCCTTGTCTTGATGTTCTTGGCGTCCCTTCTCGATTTGTGCTTCATTAGTGCGAGCGGCACCGCTAGTCTCCTATTCAATCCAACATCCCATCCCATCGTATGACGATTGTCTGACAATATCTACTTCATTGTATATATATGTTTTCGGTCGCGGCTCAACGGAGAGGGGGCCCAGCCATCTGGTTTGCGCGCCTCTCCAGATCGGCGATCTTCCTCTGCAGGCTCCTTATCTTGGCATCGTGTTTGGCGACCTGCTCCCTGATCTTCGCCGCCCTCGCCCTGAGCTTCGCGGCCTTTGCCAGCTTCTTAGCGGAGATCTGGTGCTCATTCACCCTCGCCGTGTACCTCTTCGCCTGCTTCATTGACGACATTTTATCCTGTGCAAAAACGTGCTATGAGCATAAGAAGGTTCTCTCACCCCTCTCTGGTCCGTTGGAAATGCAATTATACGCGCTAAGGATGGGGAGCACAAGATGGAAGGGCCAATGCAGGCAGGCGACCGAAGGAGCTTGGTCGCTGCACTGCCTGGACTCAGAATTAGTTGCCGTTCTAGTGTCGAAGCGACAATAGAGCTGCACAACAAGAAGTCAGGGAGCGACGCTAGATGAATCCCTCAAGGAAGCTCTACATCATTCTCGCGCTGACCATATTGATCTGGGGCAACTCGTTCGTGGTCGTGAAAGTGGCGATCGACGATGGAGCGTCCCCGACCATAATCGCGATGGCAAGGTTCCTCGTCGCATCCGCCATCTTCGGCGGATACCTGATCTGGAAGAGGCCCAGAGGCATCGACCGCCCAGACATGAAAAAGTTCCTCGCGCTCGCATTCATAGGAATCGGAGTGTACTACATATTCCAGTACTATGGAGTGAAGTTCGCTGGACCGTCGATCTCCGCGATCCTGGTCACACTGCTCTGTCCCATCATGATCTTCTTGATGTCCCGCTCTCGGTTGGGAGAGAGGATGAACGCAGGACAGAAGGTCGGGCTGTTGGTCTCCGCCGCAGGTTCAGGTCTGGTCATCGCCGATGGCAACTTGTCGTTCACTTCAGATTGGATGGCCATCGTAGGCGGTATGTTCGGCATTGTGTGCGCCATGTTCTGGGCGATCTACACGGTCGAAGGCAAGAAGCTGGTGAAGAAATACGATCCACTTGTTTCCACAGCGTATCTCGCAATCCTGGGAACGCTCATGCTAGTACCGTTCGCCGCCGCAGACGCGTATCTGTACCAGCCAGTCGTCTTCCCCCCGAGCTTCTTCATCGCAGCCATCTACTTGGGGATACTCTGCACGGTAATAGGGTATGTCTTCTGGTTCAGGGCACTTACCGGTTTGACGGCCTCGTCAACCGGCGCCACACTGTACTTCGAACCCGTCGTGACGATTGTATTCTCCTGGATCATCCTTGGCCAAGGCATCGGTTGGCTCGCGGGTTTCGGGGGAGTGCTCGTTATGATGGGCGTTTTGCTGGTATCCAGACGGTAGCTACTCTCAATCGTTCCGCCTCGTACCATCGTCCCATCTAGGCAGGAAATCGTTAATATGAGTCCCGAACCATGTCGACATACGACCCATATCAGCCCCGTAGTGTAGCGGTCAATCATGCGGGCCTTTGGAGCCTGCGACGGAGGTTCGAATCCTCCCGGGGCTACCTTATCTCTTTCATTGAGGTCGCTGTTCTCTCTCTCTTATCCAAGTGACCACTCTAGCGACAAGGACGAGCGCGAGAACCCAGGAGAGAACAAGTAGGAAGACTCCTTCTGCCAAGAACCCTCCCTCGATGGCCCCCAGTAGCAGCATTCCGGAGATCGTCGCCAAGAATCCAAACGCAATCCCCCATACTGCCATCGTCCGGTCTACTTTCCAAGCCAAAGGGGTCACCATTTCTCTTTGTGGACTATCTGACTCTGCTGAAGCCGTTTTCTCCTCACGCCCGTTTCAGCAGGGTACCCGATAGGCACGATGGCCACTGGCCTAGCATGCTCGGGAAGCCCCAGGGAATCTGCAGCTTTCCTATCGTCGAACGCGCCGACCCAGACGCTCCCAATCCCCTTGCTATGAAGGTAGAGCATCATGTTCTGGATTGCTGCAGCCGCATCTTGCAGGCAGTAAAGGGTCCTTCCTCGGTCTCCATAATGTCCTATCCTGTCAAGGTTAGCGCAGACGACGATGACGGCGGGCGCGGACTTGACGAAATCCTGGTTGTATGCAGCCGCAGAGAGCGCCTTCTTCGCGTGGATGTTCTTTACGATTATGAAGTCCCTTGCCTGCAGGTTGCCAGCTGACGGAGCAAGGTTCGCGACCCTGAGTGCCTCATTCAAAGTGGAATCATCGATTGGGTCAGGCTTGAACGACCTGATGCTCGTTCTGCTCTCGATACACTCCACGACATCCAAGCCGCATGCCTCCTCGACACCAGGTCATCGACACCAAGTTCTAAGTATTTTGTCTGCGCTCGGCGCGAATAGGGAACGATGCCTTCAAATGACACGGGTTCCAAAGTCAGCTGCAGCCTCCGTTTGGAGTTTGCCTCTCCAGACCAGGCGAAGCAGATCCACAGGTCCATCGAGCTCGACAACCAGGGATATGTTACGACGAAGCTTGAGGGAAACGCGATCCTTGCGGAGATCAAGGCGTCATCCCTGAACAGCCTACTGCATACTCTGGACGATCTTCTATCCTGCACGAGCGTGGCCGAGAAGATAGTGTCAAAGAAGAACTAGTCCGGGGAGTCCTTAACGCGCACTGCGACCCCTCTCTTGAACGCCAGCATCTCCTCCCTGTTCATCAGCGCCCTTCCGACGGCTGCGAGCTCGTCCTTCGTGTTGATGACGAGCACATCATCGCCAGGCCGGATCTCTGGGTCACAATCTATCACGAACTTCGCGAAGACGTTGTTCCCCTTGGAGGCGAACTCCGCGGGCTCGTCCTCGACTCTGACTCTCATGCTCAGTGAGGGTAGGACACTCATCAGCATTCTACCACCCTCCAGCTTCAGGGTGAACCTTCCGTCAGTTGCTCTCATGGAAAGGGCATGGACGTCGTCGATGATCACGTTCCTGATCTTGCCAGTCCGTTCTGACTTGACGATCCTCACCTTCTTGTCCTTGAGAATGTCGCCAGCGCCCTTCCCGAACTGCATGTCCAGGACCGCTCTGCACCTCATCAGGTCAATATCGAACTTCACCGGACCGCCCGAGACCATCTCCTGCAAGAACCTCAAGGTCTCCTCCCCTTCCCACATGACCGCGAGAGGATACCCGTGCTGATGTGCGTGTCTCTCCATGGCTCTGAGCAACTTCGCCTTAACCTCTGCATCTGGCTCCTTAGGTATGACTGACTGTGCAATGGGATAGTACTCGTCGAGTTCTATAGGGACGGGTCCGAAGAAGGAGGCGACGATGAATGCTGCATCCACGCTCCGGGTCACTGCTGAGATCTCCTTGTAGTAGGTCCTCGAATAGGGCTTTGTGGCCTCCTCAAAGCCGACGAGGACCTTTGCGGGCGGCTTCCTGTACCTTGAGAAGTACCGTTCTTGGTATCTCATGACCGTTGGCCTCTCATAGCTTTCAGGACCACAGTAGAAGAACGCTCCCTTCCTGCTCGCGGGCTCGAACCTCTCGAGATACTTCTTGTGCTTCTCGAGGGCCCTGAGCGCATCGAGCAGAGCCGGGTGTCCTCGTGCCCGCATCTCCGCGAGCTCCCATAGAGAGCCCTCATGTATCGCGTTCTTGATGCCCTTGATATCATTCAGACAAACGTTCAGATTGTGCTCGGCGATCCTCTTCGTCCGCTCCTCCACGGACATCTGTTTCAATTCTTCAATGCTCGTCCTGCTGCACGACGGACAGTGGCATGCCAGGTCGTGGAGGTCCCTGAGGAACCTCGTTCCGGTGGGGTACATCAGTCGCTCTTCCCGAGCGTACTTTGCATATGATGACGAATCGAACATGTCACACCCGAGCAGAACGGCCATCGGGAAGATCATCGGATGACCAGCGCCGAACAGATGCACAGGCTTTGATGGATTCAGCCCCTTCTTTGAAGCGATGATCACTTCGACCAGGTCTTTGAACCTATAGTTCTCCAGGAGAGGAACGACGCCGCCGATGGGGTGGACACCGAAATCAATGTCTGATAGTTCTCTAGCGCATCGCTCTCTCAGGTTCGGGAACAGACCTCCCTGGACCGGCCCCGCAAGAAGCATGTCACCTTTGTCACCGACGGATTCCTTCCCCCTTCTTACGGTCTCATCGACTGCCGCTCCTGCTTCCTCTTTGGTGAAATCAGGCTCCGAGAATATGTCGAGGATCGTCCCGACATCGGCTCCGATGGAGGCTTGGAACTTCACGATCTCTCTGGGATCCACTTTGACATCGCCGTAGACGTGGTTCTGGAACGTGCCGCTGTCGGTCATGATCGGCCCGGTGAATCCCAGCAACCTGTGCACTCCTTCGCTCACGGCCTTCTCCCTGAGAGCGTCGCTTCCTCTGATGATGTACGAATTCGTGATCAGCATCTGCACGCCCAATCGTTCCTGCATCTCCTTCGGCGTGATCGTGAGGTAGTTGGGGTTTACGACCGGCAGAAGGACAGGAGTAGTGACCTTACCATGTTTCGTAGTGAGCTCACATATCCTTGCGAGCCCGTCCCGCTCCTTCAGCTCGAACATCAATGGCCGTGTAGCACGTGCTCTATAATTATTGTTTCACCAACGGCAGAGCCAGCAAACGCTTAAATACGCTC
>CAZTFD010000039.1:0-10371 GCA_964612225.1 uncultured Thermoplasmata archaeon
CCGGTGGCGCAGCCGCGGCGGGTGTCGGAGTCGGTGCGGGTATCGGCATGGGTTGGAGCATGGTCGGTGCAATGACCCAGCCGCCTGCGGGAGCTCCGGGTGCCCCGGCAGCTCAGCCGGCTCAGGTCGCCGCAGTGCCGCAGGTAGCGTGCCCCAAGTGCGGGACTCAGAACCCTGCCAACAATAAGTTCTGCGCATCCTGCGGCGCCAAACTTGGCGTAGCAACAGTTCCATGTCCCAAGTGCAAGGCAGAGGTGCCAGAAGGCACGAAGTTCTGCCCTGAGTGCGGAACGGCGATGGTCGCCACGAAGAAATGCGCGGCGTGCGGCGTCGAATCGCCTGCAACATCGAAGTTCTGCACGGGATGCGGAAAAGCTCTATAGAAACCAAACCGCTTAGGAGGAAAGGATCAGTCCCCCCAGGAGTTGAGATAGCTTGGCATCTACAAAATGTCCGAAGTGTGCAGCCCCAGTGCCGTTCGACACAGGGGTTAAGTTCGTCAAATGCCCGTACTGTAGCTCGCAGATATACATCGACAGGACGGGGGCGGGTTTCTATTACGCACTCCCGTTCATGGTCGCAGAGAGTGATTCGATCGGCATGTTCAAGCGCTGGGCTGCCGGGTCCACCAAGGCGAAGGACCTTGACAAGCTCGCTCAGATTGCGGGGGTCAAGAGGCAATACTTCCCAGTCTACATGTTCAAGCGGGACGTGAACGGGGTCGAGCAGGTCATGATAGAGACTGCAGGATCGACGACTCTCCCAGGGTTGCATAACCTCAAGGTCCCCGCGGGCGACTTGAAGATATTCGACACAACCTTCGATACCCAGGGCGCCGAGATGATCAAGCCCGACATCGAAATGATGTCTTATCTCAGCACGCTCCCGGGGAAGCCCAAGGAGCAGGCACTCGTCTACTTCCCGATATGGAAGATAGACTACGTATTCAACCAGAAGAAGTATGGAGTGGTCATCGACGCATCGTCTGGTGAAGTGTTCTCCGCGGAGTTCCCCACGAGGAGCTCGATGGCGTACATTGCAGTCGCATTCGCCGGATTCTTCGCCTTCATCGGCGAGGGTCTGCTCGCCACGAACTCGCTCGCTGCGGGCGCGGGCCTGATGGTCGTGACGGTGATTGGTGTGTTCGCCGCAGCGCTGTATGTTGCAAGGAGGATGTGAGAATGGACATATCTGTAGGTTTGAACTGTCCGACCTGCGGCGGTGCCATATCGCTCCCCGAAGGCGAGACGACGATTTCGTGCCAGTACTGTGGGTCAGCGCTCTTCGTCGAAGGGGACCAGGGAGTCACCACAATCGCATTCAAGAACAAGGCCATGAAAGACGCTGCGATTGGATCTACTCAGCATTGGTGGGCGCATGGCCTGAAGGCGAGAGACCTCAAGAAGGTCGGGAAGATCAACGAGGCATACCCGATCTACCTGCCGTTCTGGAAGACGACCACTAGGGTTGCCGGCTGGATATGCGGCTATGAGGAGAGGAGGCACACCGACCAGAAGGGCAACGTGACCGTCGAGAAGATTCCGAAAGAGGTCATGGTGCTCCAGGACTACGTCTTCTCGGAGATCGCATGTGACCCGGGAGATCTAGGCATTAGAACGCTCAAGAACATGGTCGGCGAGACGAGCTTCGCGGACTTCGAAATGATCCCGACCTTTGAGGCGACCACGAGCAAGGACGTCGCGATCACGAAAGCAAAGGGCGATGCGGTCGCGAAGGCGAGAGCAAGCGCACATGTGCCTCACGTGACATTTGAGAAGCTACACGTGTTTGCGAAGGCACTCACTATGATTTACTACCCGATCTGGGTCGTGAGGTACAGCTACAGAGACAGAATGTACATGGACACAGTGGATGGCGTCACAGGCCAGGTAATGTCCGGCAGGGCGCCAGGGGACCCGTTGTTCCAAGCCCTTGCAGTCACGTTTGGCGCTGCGGGCGGTGGTCTGGTCGCTGCTGGGAGCATCATCTACGCCGGTGCGTCTTACGCGAACGATGCCAGAATAGCCGGTGTCGGCCTCGTCGTTGGCGCTGTGATACTGTTCCTTGCGTACCGGTTCTTCAGGCACGGATCAGAGCGTGTCCAGGGCGAGTTCAAGGAGAAGCACGCCGGCGTTGGCGAGATGCTCAAGCAGGCTCAACAGGTGTCCAAGTCTCTGGAGGGATTGCGATGAAGGTAATACAGGTCAAATGTCCTCAGTGCAGCAGCCCAATCACCATGAAGCAGAAGGACAGACTGTTCTACTGCGCTCAGTGCGGCACAATACACGTGAGGAACGGTGGAGTGGAGAAGCTGGACTTCGAGATCGCGGAGTTCAGCCCCAACGCTCAGGGCGAGAAGGTGTTCATGCCCTTCTGGAGGGTCTATGCTTCCCTCGTCGTGAGGTCCAAGAACGTAGAGGGCGGCACGCTGTTCAAGATCGCGAGCTTCCTGAAGGGAGGAGGCGACAGCGGGAACATGTTCATCTACATCCCTGCCGCGGATCTGAACACGGGCGATTTCAGGCGGATGGCGGTCCAGTTCACATCGAACCCGCCGAGGTACTCCACGAGGCTCAAGTTCGGCAACGAAGTGAGGATCCCAGCCGCAATCTCCAAGCAGGAGGCCGCGGAGCTGGCCGATTTCGTGGTCGTTACGATGGAGGCTGAGCAGCCCGGTGTACTACAAAGACTGGACTACTCTCTCACAGTGAACGACACAAAGCTCGTCTACCTGCCGTTCGTGAGGAATGCGCAGGGCCAGCTGATGCCCGCGCTTTAGTCGAGAAACTCTCTCAAACTCATTTCGCGCTTCTTTCCTTTCTCTTAGACAGGAAGTCCTGGACGATCTTGCCGTGGTCGAACGCGAACTTCGGGAGTCTGTCCAGCGGAACCCATTCAGCGTCCTTCGCATCGTCCCCCGCTCTCAGGGTTCCGCCGATTGGTTTGAGATGGTAAGCCGCGGTCACGAAATGGCCTCTCGGGTCTCTGTCTGGTGCCGAGTAGACCCCCACCAGGTCGATGATCTCGGTCTTCAACCCCGTCTCCTCATGAACCTCTCTGACGACGCACTCCTCTAGGCTTTCACCGTAGTTCAGAAAGCCACCAGGGAGTGCGTACGATCCCTTGAACGGTTCGCGACCTCTCCTGATGAGGACGATCTCGTTGTTTCTGATGACTATTCCATCTGCGGTGACTGAGGGTTTTCTCCAACCGTTCTCGAACTGACTCTGGAGAGATTCGGCTTTGTTCTCGTATTCTCTGAGTATCTCCTCGCCGAACGGGGTGAGCGTCGATACCCCTCCTTCCCGGCCTCCCCTTGTAGACGCGACGATTTCCCCACCTGCGCTCTGGGCAATCCTGTGTAGTATCCCCCAGGCGTGCCTGTAGGACATGCCCATCTCCTTGGCGGCTTTGGACAAAGAGCCCTTGTCCTTCACTTTGCGGAGGAGCTTAGCCCTCCCGTCGCTGATAATGAATCTCCCGTCGCGCTCGAGCCACATCTTGAGCTTGAGGTCGTACATGCCGAGTTCCGCCTGGAGAACCCCCTCATCTGTACTTACACGTTTCGAGGGTTCGGGAAGAAGGGGACAAGCCGGACATGCCTGTCGGGCCCTGTTGCCACGATGCTCATCGCTGCGTGATGCACGTCATAGCTCTGTGGGATCAGGACGCCATTCATCTCATCATCGGGACTCTGATCTTACGGGCCTTCGCGACCTTGATCGCCTCTGGATATCCTGCATCCGCGTGTCTTATGACTCCCATACCGGGGTCCGCTGTGAGCACGCGTTCGATCTTGTCCCCGGCCTCCTTGGTGCCGTCAGCGACAACCAATAGCCCGGCATGGGTGGAGTAACCGATACCGACGCCTCCACCGTTGTGAATCGCCACAAGGTCGGCCCCCGCCGCCGTGTTCACCAAGGCGTTGAGCATTGGCCAATCCGCGATCGCGTCGCTTCCGTCCCTCATGCCCTCAGTCTCCCTGTTGGGTGACGCGACGGAGCCACAGTCCAAATGGTCCCTTGTTATCACAATCGGTCCACTGAGCTCACCGTCCCCGACCATCTTGTTTATTATTCTCCCGAACCTCGCCCTTTCTCCGTATCCGAGCCAGCAGACTCTTGCGGGCAGTCCTTCGAACGGGACTCTCTCCTCTGCGAGCTTGATCCAGTTGACGAGTTGTTTGTTGTTCTTGAACTCCCTCATGATCACTCTATCGGTCTTCAGGATGTCATCGGGGTTTCCGGAGATGGCCACCCATCTGAAGGGCCCTCTGCCCTCGCAGAACATTGGCCTGATGTACAGAGGGACAAACCCTTTGAATTCGAATGCCTCCTTCACGCCAGCCTTGAGCGCCTGTCCTCGGATATTATTCCCATAGTCGAATACAATCGAACCCTTATGCATGAACGCGAGCATCGCCTTCACATGGATGGCGATGCTTTCCATGGCCAGTCTCCGATATTCGTCCGGGTCCGAGGTACGCAGTCTCGCGGCGGCGTCCATGCTCAGCCCCTTCGGGATGTATCCTCCCAGCTCGTCATGGGCAGATGTTTGGTCCGTGACGACATCTAGGGTCACGCCCCTCTCCACCAACAGGGGATGGGTCTCAGCGCAGTTTCCAAGCAGGCCGATCGAAAGCGCCTTCTTGTTCTTCCTGGCGTTCATGGACAACTTCAATGCCTCGTCCAGATCGTCCGTCTTCATGTCGCAATAACCAGCTTTCATGCGTCTGTCGATTCTCTTCTCATCGCACTCTACGGCAATGCACACGCCGCCGTTCATCGTGACAGCAAGCGGTTGAGCGCCTCCCATACCTCCGAGGCCGCCCGTGAGGACCACTCGTCCCTTGAGGGATCCCCCGAAGTTCTGTCTAGCACATTCCGCGAACGTTTCGTAAGTCCCTTGCAGGATCCCCTGTGTGCCGATGTAAGCCCATCCCCCTGCAGTCATTTGGCCATACATGATCAGGCCCTTTGCTTCGAGTTCGTGAAACACTTCCCAGGTCGACCATCTGGGCACGAGATGAGCGTTCGCAATCAGGACTCTCGGGGCGAGCCTGGTAGTTTTGAAGATTCCGACCGGTTTCCCGGACTGTACAAGCAGAGTATCGTCATCATCCAGCTCGGTCAACGACTTCACAATCGCATCGAAGCAGTCCCAGTTCCTCGCCGCTTTGCCCGTGCCGCCGTAGATGATGAGTTCTTCGGGTTTCTCGGCGTTCTCAAGGTTGTTCTGGAGCATCCGAAGGATAGCTTCCTGTCTCCATCCTTTGCACGCGAGCTTGTTGCCCCTTCTCGCTTTGATATTCCTCATCATGCTCGGAATCCACAGAGGATTTGCTCGATAAGAGGCTTTTGGACCGATAGGAAGCCTTTATCAGAGGGTCTGGGCATGACCACGATGAGCATGTTCGAAATCCCCACAGTCCTGACGGCAGATGAGATACTGGACAAAGCGTTCAAGCGGGCGTCCAAGGTCGACTTCGAAGGAAGGACCAGACTTGAGAGCGTCAGGGAGATAAACATTGGGAAATTGAAGTCTTCGAGTGATATCATTGTAAGCACCATGGGCAAGTACGTCAAAGCCTTCCCCAGCATAGACCGGCAGAGCCCTTTCTATGCTGAACTCATAAACATAACCGTCGGGAGGGACAAGTTGAAGAAATCTCTGGGTGCCATCGATTGGTCCCGCGGAAACGTGGCGAGGGTCTCAAGAGCTGCGACAAGAGAGATGGCATCTGCGCGTACGATCGGGAAGATAGACGAGGTCAGGCGTTCAGCGTACGGGAGGATGGCGTCTTTCGTGAAGCAGGTGGACAAGGAGCTGAAGTTCCTCGGAAAGGCAAGGAACATCATGCGTAAGTTCCCCGCGATAAACCCTGAGGACCCGACCGTCGTCATAGCAGGGTCCCCGAACGTGGGCAAGAGTCAGCTGGTCGGGAGGATCTCGACAGCCAAACCCAGGGTCGCCGTGTACCCATTCACGACACAGGAGATCTCGGTCGGCGTCTTCGAGAAGAAATACCTCCGGTACCAGGTGATTGACACTCCTGGGCTCCTGGACAGAGACCTCAGCGACAGGAACGAGTTCGAGCTCAGGGGCATACTCGCGCTCAAGCACTTGTCTGACCTGATCGTGTTCATGTTCGACCCGAGCGAGTCTTGTGGCTATAGTATGGAGGACCAGGAGCATCTCTTCAAGGCCATCAAGAAGGAATTCTCGTCCGTACCGATCATAGAGGTCGAGAACAAGACCGATATGGTCAAGACGAAGAGCGACAGGATGAAACTATCGGCCATCACTGGCGACGGCGTCCCAAAGCTTGTGGAGGCTATCGTCGCCCTGCTCAAGACTCAGCAACACTTATAGTCGCAATCCGCGATAGGCTCTCGGGATCGCACGTCTAAGTCGTCCGCGGAGTGGTCGTACCATTCTCCGCGGATTCATGCGGGGGGACGAATGAAGTCAGTTGTGTGCAGTGAATCGATGGAGGATTACTTCTCCAGACTCCAGCGCGAGGTCGACAATTGTTACGATGTCGCCAAACGCGCAAGGATGAGAGGCTTCGATCCCGAACTGGATGTCGAGATCCCCCAGGCGTCCGATCTGGCTGCTCGTGTTGAGAAACTCCTCTTCGAATGGGATGTGGAGGGAGTCGCATCGCGCATAAGGGAGCTCAGCAGGGACCACAACAGGGAAGAGGTCTCTATCATGATCGCGAAGGAGTACGCGAAGCTGCCGGCTAAATCCCGGGAGTTCGCGATCGAACGGGCGGTGAGAGTCGGCCTTGCCGTTCTAACGGAAGGCATACTTGTCGCTCCGCTGGAAGGGATAGCGGGGGTCTCGATAGGACGCAACTCTGACGGGACAGACTACCTCACGGTCTTCTACTCTGGACCTATAAGATCCGCCGGTGGGACTGGACAGGCCATGAGCGTTCTGATAGCTGACATCGTAAGGCGCGAGCTAGGCCTGGGAAGGTATCAGGCAACGAATGGGGAGGTCCACAGGTTCAAGGAAGAAATCCCCCTCTACAAATCATGCCAACATCTGCAGTACACTCCGACGAATGAGGAGATAGAACTGATGGCAAGGAACGCTCCGGTATGCATAGACGGAGAAGGTACCGAAGATGCCGAGATCTCAGGATTCAGGGATCTGCCAAGAGTAGGGACCAACAGGGTGAGGGGAGGAGCATGCCTGGTCATTGCTGAAGGCCTTTGTCTGAAGGCGCCGAAGGTGCAGAAGCATGTGAAGCGTCTTGGAATTGATGGTTGGGAGTTCATCGACCAGTTCCTGAGCCTGAAGAAGAAAGGGGTCGAGGACGGAGGCGCTGAAATCGCTCCAAGCGCGAAGTTCTTGAGGGACATGCTCGCCGGGAGACCTGTGCTGGCATATCCATCCCGGGTAGGCGGTTTCAGACTAAGATATGGCCGTACCAGGGCAACGGGCCTTGCCGCCTTGGGCATGAATCCCGCGACGATGACCCTCCTCGGGGAGTTCGTTGCCGTCGGGACACAGATCAAGATCGAGAGGCCCGGAAAGGCTGGGGCCATAACACCATGCAATACGATCGAGGGCCCCATAGCGCTCCTCGACAACGGCGACCTCGTCGAGATAGACACCCCAGAGGCTGCCCGTGAAGTCAGGGAACACTTGAGCGAGATCGTGGATGTGGGCGAGCTCCTGGTTCCATACGGTGAGTTTGTTGAGAACAACCATCTACTGATGCCGGGCGCTTATTGTGTCGAATGGCATAGAGAAGAGCTCATTGAGAAGAATGGCGAGCTCCCGAAGAACTGGGAGAAGCCGACGCTTGATGAAGCTCTCGAAATGTGCCACAATCTCGGTGTGCCTCTCCATCCGAATTACAACCTATTCTGGTCGGACATGTCTGTCGAGGACATCATGCTCCTGCGGGATCATGTCGCAAGGACGGGCAAATACAGTGACGATACTCTCACTGTCGCCAACTCACCGAGCATCAAAAGCTCGTTGGAGCGCCTCGGCGCACTCCACCGTGTTGTGGACCAGAGTCTCGAGCTCCAGAAATGCGCTAGGCCACTCTTATTGGGCCTAGGCCTGGATGCGGCCAACGGTGAAGTGGGTCCCAGATCTGCGATAGTCCCTGATGCCAAGAAGCCGCTGGAGCTGGTGTCCGCTCTGTCAGGGGTCGAAATCAGGGCAAGAGCGGTCACGCGAATAGGGGCGAGAGTGGCCAGACCGGAGAAAGCCAGGGAGAGGCGCATGAAGCCGCCGCCTCACTGTCTGTTCCCGGTTGGCACAAGCGGAGGCCCCCAGAGGATAGTGAATTTGGCAGCCGACGCTGGCGAGCTCAAGATCGAGCTGGGCGAGAGGATCTGCCCCATGTGCAATCGCAAGTCGTTCATGTCAAAGTGTGGATGCGGGGCACACACCGTCCCCACTGGAAGCGTCGAGATCCAGGAGATTCCGGTGGGCGAGATCTTCAACACAGCCATTGACCGCCTTAAGGAGAAACGATCTCTGGAGGTCAAAGGCGTCCAGGGCATGATATCGAGGAACAAGACGCCCGAGGCAATCGAGAAGGGGATACTCAGGTCTAGGAACGACGTCTTCGTTTTCAAGGACGGAACGATCCGTGTCGATGCCACCGATGTTCCGTTGACCCATTTCAGACCTGACGAGGTCGGCATCGATGTTGCCACTGCCAGGAAGTTGGGATACACGAAGGACATGCTAGGGAGGGAGCTGGAACGACCGGACCAGCTGGTGGAACTGCGCGTCCAGGACATCATAGTCTCCAATGCGTGCGTTGACTACATCGTCCAGACATCCAAGTTCGTAGACGACCTTCTCGTCAAACTCTACGGCCTCGAGCAGTTCTACGGGGTCAAAAGGAAAGAGGACCTGGTAGGTCATCTCGTAGTCGGTCTGGCCCCGCATACGTCCGGAGGTGTTCTGTCTCGGATCGTAGGGTTCACGGACGCTCATGCCGGGTACGCTCATCCGTTCTTCCATGCCGCAAAGAGGAGGAACTGCGACGGAGACGAGGACTCGATCATCCTGCTGATGGATTGTCTGTTGAACTTCTCACGAGCTTTCTTGCCAGAGAAGCGGGGCGGGCTGATGGACGCTCCACTCGTGCTCACGACCAAGCTCGATCCTAACGAGATCGACAAAGAGGCCCACAACATGGATGTCGGGGGCAGGTACCCTCTGGAGTTCTATCGTGCGACCCAGAGGTACGCACACCCGAAGGAGGTGGAGGCGATGATGGACCTCGTCAGCGGCAGGATAGGCACGGTCCTACAGTACGAGGGAATGAGCTTCACCCACTCGGTCGGGAACATATCGGACGGTCCAACAATGTCCGCCTACACCTCCCTGGAGACTATGGATGACAAGCTCAAAGCCCAGATAGCGCTCGGCATCAAGATCAGGGCTGTGGACGCGGCCGATGTCGTTCACAGGATCATCACTAGGCACCTGTTGCCAGACATCCAAGGCTGTCTCAAGAGTTTCACTGGACAGCAGCTGAGGTGCTCCAAGTGTGGGCAGAAGTACAGACGGATCCCTCTCAAGGGCAAGTGCTACTGCGGCAACAAGCTCACCTTGACCGTGCACGAGGCTGGAGTGAGCAAGTATCTGGAGAGGACCAAGGAGATAGGCAACGCTTTCAAAGTGCCAGCATACACTCTCCAGCGCATATCGCTCCTTGAAAACTCGATCAACTCTCTGTTCCAGTCTGACAAGGTGAAGAGCCCTAAGCTCGACGAATTTCTCTGAGATCATTCCTCAATGGAGGAAATCTGTTCGCGGATGCCCTCGAATCGCTCCTCGAGCATCTTAAGGCCCCTTATCAGGACCTCCTTCGCTTGGATCGACCCGTCCGTCTCGAACCTGAAGAGGATCTTCGTGGGGTCCGGTGTGACCTTTATCACGCCCGCGTCGCAGACCTCGACGCAGCTGTTGCAGAGGTTGCACTTCTCAGGGTGCTTCGCTACGATCTTCCGGTCCTCTTTCCCGAGCACGCCTTTGGGGCACACCTTGACGCAGCTGCCGCCGATGTCGCACTTCGAGGCGTCGATCGCGATCTTCGCAAAGTATCGGTAGCCCGCGCCAGTTGCCACCTGCCATTTCGCGTGCTCCTTCCCTGTTCCGAGCTCAGCGGTAGCGTAGATGAGCAGCGCCTGGTCGTCAGCAAGTTTCACTATCGGGATGAGGTCGTCCTTGATTCTTAACTTCTGGTCACCTATCGGCTCGAGGTCTCCTGAGTAGACGGTGCAGGGTCCCTTCTTATTGAGGGAGTACATTATCGTGCAGCTCGGGCAACCCTCTCCCTTGCACGTGCACTTCGACCTGAAGTTGTACGACTCGAGATCCGTA
>CAZTFD010000040.1:0-10350 GCA_964612225.1 uncultured Thermoplasmata archaeon
TCGTGCTGGAGAGGAGCCCTGCTGAGGTCGCCGTCTCCACGTTCCTATCCATCACGTATCTTAAGCTTCCGACATAGAGGCACGCCCACGCAAATGCCAGTAAGGCCTGGGAAGGTATGATCTCCCAGTAGCTGCCAGCCAGGGTGAACGTAAAGAAGGTCAACGCTGAACTCCCAAGGCCGACGGCGACCAGGAGCGACGGGTCGTACCTATCCAGGAGCATCATGAAGAAGAATTGGCCGACCGAGTTCACCCCGTAGATGATGCCTATCCATTGGTGGGTCGCGCCTATGCTCTCCAGAAAAAGGGGATACGTGACCCATATCATGTTGGCACCCGTGTGCCTGATCAACATCGATGAGTAGACCGGCGCGTTCTTCTTGATCAGCTTTCTCGGGAAGAATGGTACTTGCATCCTGACATCGGTCTTGAACGGAAGGCTCAGGGCGATTGCGAATGAAACGAACACTATGACGGCGCAGAAGATGTACGCGTCCTCGTACGTCGCGAAGGCGACCACTGCGTAGTTGCCGATCGCCCAGCCAAGCGCGCCCCATGCGCTGAACGCTCCCATCTTTCCTTTCGTGTCGTACGCGTATGCCAGAAGCGCTGCTGGGAACATGCCGGAGCAGAACCCTATGAGAATCCTTACTGATGCGAAGAGGACGAGCCCTCCCCATATCATCGAGGCGACCTGCAAGAGGGTTGCAACCCCAGACAGAAAGAGGCCGGCTAGGAGGATGTTGCGTCGGCCGTAGACGTCAGAACCTCGTCCGAAGATATAGCTTGAAATGAACCCGGCGGCAGCGAACCCGCCGGCTATCAAGCCGATGGTCCCTTTCGATGCCCCCAGGTCGTTCTGGAGAATGAGAGGAACGATGACAACGGGACCGAAAAGCCCCGCGTTGGAGAGCAGCTGAATTGCCTCCGGTTTCATCAAAGGCCAGAATCAGAGGGTACTATATCCCACTTTTGGGCAGGGCCGGGGAGGTTGTCATGAAAGCCCGTGTCCTACCATCCGAGCCTATCCAGAGTGCGATCCTTCTTGGTCTTCTTCTTGAATTCCTTGTAGTGCTCGTGGCACAAGTGAGCGCTCTTCGACGGGTCGGCAATGCTCATTCCGGCCTTCTCCACCTTCTTGCCTGCGATGGACCTCACCGCCTCGGACTTGCAGCCCTCGATGTCGCACATCTGGACCTTGTCTACTGCATGCCTGGGTTCGGGCATGCACCGCTAATCCGGATAATGGTATTAAAAGCGTTCGCAAGGGACCTTAGACACCAAAATCAATAATATGCTGCGAGTGTGTTGCGCGTCTCATGCCTCTAGTCGCGCCGTCGATTCTGGCCGCGGACTTTTCGAAGCTTGGTGAGGAGGTTTCGAGGGTCTCCGAAGCAGGAGCGGACTACATCCACATCGATGTGATGGATGGCTTCTTCGTGCCCAACATCACGATAGGCCCCTCAATGGTCAAGAGCCTTCGGCAATACTCGAGCCTACCGTTCATATCGCATCTCATGATCACTCATCCGGAGAGGCATGTGAAGGCATTTGCGGACAGCGGATCCGACATAATCGAGATTCACATCGAGGCCGAGCAGGACATCAAGCAGACCCTGCGGATGATTCGCGATCTAGGCAAGAAACCTGGGCTCGCCGTGAATCCTCCGACACCCATCGACAAGGCGTTCCCGTACCTGAACGAGATAGACCTGCTCTTGGTCATGTCAGTGAACCCGGGCTTCGGGGGCCAGAAGTTCATGCCCGAAGTACTGCCAAAGATCGGTCAGGCGAAGAAGGAGATGGAGCGCCTTGGAAGGAGCGTGCCCGTGGAGATAGATGGCGGCATAACGGCTGAGACCGGAGAGCTCGCAGCCCTAGCGGGAGCGGACATTCTGGCCGCCGGGACATCGGTATTCAAGGCACCCAGCATGAAGGTAGCCATAGAGACCCTCAGGATGAGTGGCGCCTCGAAGGATTAATATCATCGTGGATGCTCAAGGTATCTGGTCATATGTCAGAAAGACTGCTCGAACACCCGATGCTCGTGTACCTCACTTTCGTTCTGCCCATGCTGCTCCTCGCCATTGGTATCGCTGTGAACGCGAACGTATTCCTGATCATTCTGGACGTTGCCTGGCTGGGCGTTTCTCTGTTGGTTCTTTTCCTGCCGATAGCCTCGGACAATGGCACACCACAGTGAGCGGGTCCTGGCCGTTCCTGAGGCGTTTGGGGGTTGACGTTCTGTGGGAGTCGACATCTCGGACCTGATAGAAGCAAGGAGGATCGCTCTCGAAGACCTCACGGGCAGGTCAATTGCTATCGATGCGTTCAACACCCTCTACCAGTTCTTGTCGATGATCAGGCAGCCAGATGGTACTCCATTGATGGACAGAGACGGGAGGGTCACGTCTCATCTGTCCGGGTTGTTCTACAGGAGTGCCGCCCTCCTGGAAATCGGGATCAAACCAGCATATGTTTTCGACGGAAAGCCGCCTGAGCTCAAGAAGAAGACCATCGAGGCAAGGAAGGCCGCCAAGGTCGAGGCTGAGAAGGAGTGGAAGAAGGCTCTTGAAGAGGGCGACCTCAAAAGGGCTCTGTCGAAGGCGACCAGGACATCGAAGCTCGATTCTGACATGATCGAGGAATCATTGTCTCTTCTCGACGCAATGGGCATCCCCTCGATCAAAGCTCCCGGTGAGGGGGAGGCTCAGATGGGGCACATGGCCAGGAAAGGGGACGTGTGGGCAGGCGCCTCCCAGGACTTCGATGCCATACTGTTTGGAACGCCGAATCTCGTCAGGAACCTGACGCTCGCGGGGAAGCGAAGGCTGCCCTCTGGAAAGACGGTCGATGTCTTCCCCGAGGTTGTGACCTTGAGCGAGGTCCTGTCTGCGCTGGAGGTCACCCGAGAACAGCTGGTGGACATGGGCATACTCATAGGAACCGACTTCAACGAAGGAGTCAAAGGCATCGGTCCTAAGAAATCTCTGACGCTCATCAGACGCCTGGGGAATCTGGAGGCAGTGAAGGCGGAAGGAAAAGTCCCGGTGCCAGACGAATTCGAGGAGGTCAGGAGGGTGTTCCTGGAGCCCGAGGTCACCGACTCGTATACGATGAGATGGAAGGAGATCGACGAAGAGTCGGTCCGGAAGATCATGTGCGACAGACACGGATTCTCGGTCGACAGGGTGGATGCCGTAGTCGCGAGGATTGCCGCCAAGAACAAAGTGAGGTCACAGAAGAATCTGGATTCCTGGTCGTGATCGCCGAAGCGACTTCTCTTGAGGAACTTCACAATCGAGAATCATACCTCCCGCATTCAGGCAGGGATCCCTCACAATGCAACCTTCAGATAATGTCTTAGACCTGCGATGTTATTCCGGCCTAGGAGCGGAACATGCGCTGTACTAATTGTGGGGAGGAGAATCTCAGGTCTATCGGGCCCTGCAAGAAGTGCGGGAAACCGCTGGTCGCTTCCGGCCGTATCGGTGGGACTCAACCTGTGCCTTCAAAACCTGTTGTGTTTGGCAACGCTAAGGAGCCGGTTCATGACCAAGACACTGCAAGGCCTAGAGATGTCGACTACAAGGACATCCCGAAGAGGATGAAGTTCGACTACGAGCATTACGTCAAAGACCAGAGCGGACGGACGCTCGCGGCCGTGCAGGCGCTCATGCAGCAGCTAGAGAATCCTCAACCGGATGTGCGCAAGATGATGCTGGACGCCTGTAACCTGATCTCCCGTCAGTTCGGGATCATGAACACTGCCTGCGGCCTGAGGGGGCCCGATGGCCTGTTCAGATATGACATTCTGGTCGGGTTCAGGGAGAATGTGGTTGCGGAAAGGAGGAAGACCGTCTACAGGAAGGAGGATTTCTACGACGCCGGCCCTTACAAGGGGTATTGGATAAGCAGATACACCAAGCTGTATCTGTCCGAGGACCACCCGTATGCCGATGACGAGACAGCCTCATACAACCGTCCAATCCTTCTCAAGGATCCGAAGAGGAGATCGCCGAACGATTCTGTCGAAGGAGACTATGTTGATGTCTGCATATTCGATGCGAACAACGAACTGATAGGATGGATAGAGACCTCGGGCACACGTACTGGCCAGCTGCCCGATGCCGCGGCGATCAGGTGGATGGAGCTCATCGGATCCATCATCGGGATTGCGGCCAGGAAGCAGACCGGGCGCCAACTTTTCTGAGTTGGAGGCACAGCTTCCATTCATAGGCAGGAGCGAGAGTTTGTGGTCTGGCACTTGCCGTTCGAACAAGATGCTTTTTCGTCATGATTGGCCCGAGGACGAGCAGATCATGCGCGACTTCTATCAGCGTGACACGGACTGCGTTTCACCCCAGCACCTTTAAAATACCTGCCATCAATATGTCCCATGGAAGATTGGTTATGCGCCAAGTAGACGAGAATTACTCCCCCCTCCAGCTGGAGAAAGACATCCGGACTTTCTGGGAAAGGACTCGAGTCTACGAAAAGGTCAAGAAGGCAGGAGAGTCAGGAAAGGCCTACTACTTCCTTGACGGTCCGCCGTATACCACGGGCTCGATTCACATCGGAACTGCCTGGAACAAGATCCTCAAAGACACGATCATAAGATACCGGCGCATGCAGGGGTTGCATGTGCGGGATCAGCCTGGCTACGACATGCACGGCCTCCCCATCGAGGTCAAGGTCGAGCAGTCGATGGGCATCAAGAGCAAGAAGGAGATCGAGAGCCAGGGAATAGACAAGTTCATCTCCACGTGCCGGGAGTTCGCGCTCAAGTTCAAGTCCAAGATGACCGAGGAGTTCAAGATGCTCGGGATCTGGATGGACTGGGACAAACCTTATTTGACCGTCGATCCAGCCTACATGGCCTCAGTGTGGCGGACCCTCAAGCAGGCATACGACAAGAACCTCCTGGCCATGGACCATCGGGTCCTCCCATGGTGCCCGAGGTGCGAGACCGCCCTTGCCGAGGCTGAGATCGAGTATTGGGACGAGACAGATCCATCCATATTCGTGAAGTTCGCTGTTGAGGGAGAGCCCAACACATACCTGCTCGTCTGGACGACGACCCCGTGGACCATACCTGGTAACCTGGCAGCGGCAGTCCATCCAGACTTCACATATGCCATCATTCGTGCGAAGCGCGGGATGATCGAGGAGACCCTCATACTGCTCGAAGAGAAAGTCGAGGAGCTCAAGAAAACTGCTGGGATCGAGGAAATCACCGTCCTAGAGACGGCCAAAGGCTCGGAACTAGTGGGCATGAGATACAAACATCCGCTCGAGAGCCTCGTGCCGTTCCAGACCCAGGTAACGAGCAAGATGGCGCACAAGGTCCTCGCATCCGATACGGTAACCAATGAGAGCACTGGGATAGTGCACATAGCCCCTGGTCATGGCCCCGAGGACTTCGAGATCGGCAAGAAGGTCGATCTTGAGGTATTCTCGCCCGTCGACGAAGCGGGCAACTACACCGCGGAAGTCGGGGAGCACTATGCTGGCAGGAATGTCAGGGAGGCGAACCAGCTGGTTATGAAGGATCTCGTGGAACACGGAGGCATGTTCCATGAGGCGACCATAGTCCACAGATATGGCCATTGCTGGAGATGTAAGAAACCCATCATCTACCGCATCACGGACCAGTGGTTCCTGAAGGTCAGCGAGTTCAAGAATGATATCAACTCGGCAAACGACAAGGTCAAATGGTTCCCGGAATGGGCCGGATCCAACAGAGAGAGGGACTGGATAGCCAACGCGCGAGACTGGTGCATCAGCAGACAGAGGTACTGGGGCACTCCGCTCCCGATATGGCGCTGCGAGTGCGGCGCCATGCGGCTTGTGTCCTCCTTGGAGGAGCTGAAGACCGCACGCGGGTACGTCGAGGGCATGGATGTCCACAGGCCATGGATCGAAAAGCTCACATTCGAGTGCGTCAAGTGCAGGAAGACTATGACTCGCGTGCCCGATGTCCTGGATGTCTGGTTCGACGCGGGCGTGTGCTCGTGGGCCTCGCTTGGTTACCCTGCCAACAAGGACGAGTTCGACCGGTGGTGGCCAAGCGCATGGATCACAGAGGCGCACGACCAGACCAGAGGCTGGTTCTACTCGCAGCTCGTCACGGGCGTCCTGGCATTTGGGAGGTCACCCTACAACTCCGTACTCATGCACGGTTGGGCCTTGACTCCCACTGGAGAGGCGATGTCCAAGAGCGAGGGGACGGCCATCGAGCCCGTTGGAGTGGTCAACTCCTTGGGCGCGGATTCGTTGAGGCTGTATCTCCTCAAAGCGAACGCTCCCTGGGAGGACGTCGCGTTCCAGCTCGAGGGCGTGAAGGCGGCCAACAGGACCCTGAACATCCTGTGGAACGTCTACAAGTTCGCCGTGCTCTACATGTCGATCGACAAGTTCGACGCTGCCGCCGCGAGGCTGGAGACCCTGAAGGACGACCTCAGGCAAGAGGACAGATGGATGCTGTCGAGGATCGAGACACTCAAGAAGGATGTGTCCGAGGCGATGGAGGTCTACGAGCTTCACCGCGCAACAAGGGCGCTTGAGGAATTCGTGGTCACCGACCTGTCGAGATGGTACGTGAAGCTGGTCAGGGACAGACTCTGGAAGGAGGGCGAGGCCAGGGACAAGATCGTGGCATTCAAGGTGCTCCACGAAGCGCTTTCGACAGCGATCACGCTGATGGCGCCCGTAACGCCTCACATTTCCGAGGCCATGCACTCCAACCTCAACGGCAGGCCGGAGAGCGTGCACATGGTCTCGTGGCCGACATTCGACCCGAGATGGATAGACACCAAGCTCGATGAGGCCATGAACATGGTCAGGGAGATATCGGAGATCATTGCACGCATCAGGCAGGAATCGAACCTCAACCTCAGATGGCCCGTTAAGAGGATCATAATAAAGGCACAGTCAGACGAGATCATCGAGTCACTTCTAGGCCTGAAGGATTCGCTCCTATCACAGAACAACATCAAGGACTTGCAAATAGTCCCCGTGGGCGAGGAATGGGACGAGATGATTCTCAGCGTTGTCCCCAACCCGAACGCCATAGGCAAGGTCTACAGACAGTGGTCGAGCAAGATAGCGGTCCTGCTCAAGAACAGGCCTGCCAAGACCATCAAAGCGGGCATCGACAAGGGAGAGTACTCCCTGGGTATCGAGGGCCAGCTGGTCAAGATCCTGCCTAACATGGTCTCGTTCACATCGACCCTTCCTCCGGACGTGGCCAGCGCGGAGTTCAGCAAGGGGATACTCTATCTCGACCTCGAGCAGACGCCTGCGCTGGAGTCCGAGGGCTTCTCGAGAGAGATCATCAGGCGCATACAGCAGATGAGGAAGGACATGGGCCTGAACGTGGAGGAGTTCATCCGGGTGGAGATCGAGTGCAGCCGCAGGGTAGAAGGGTTCTTGGACACCTGGAAGGACAAGATCGCCAGGGAGACCAGGGCACGCCACTTTGAGATTGCGGATTCACCTAGGGGAGAATACATCGTAGAATGGAACATCGAGTCCGAGGCGCTCATCGTCGGCCTCACATCCCTCAAGATCAAGAAGGGCCTGGACACGCTCACCCAGATCCCCGGGATCACGTCTGACAAGGCCATGAAGCTGTTCGATGCTGGATACAACTCCGCCGAGCAGATGACGAAGTCGAACGCCGAGGATTTCGCGCTCGTCGAAGGGATCACGAAGCTGGATGCGAAGCGTATCTACGACTATGTGCACAAGGACGATGTCAAGCCCGAGTCACCAGTCCAAGCTCCACCCGTCGCCGCCCCGGTGGCACCACAACCCGTCGAGCAACCCGCCCCTGCGCCCGAGCAGCCCGCTGCCCCCCAGGAATCGTTCCTTGACAAGCTGCGCAAAGTCCCTGGCCTGGGACCCAACCTCGCGGACGCATTGTACGAGGCCGGCTACCAGTCATCCCAATCCATCAAGACCGCCGCGGTCGCGGACCTGGCGAAGGTCAACGGCGTCACAGCAGGCATCGCGACCATGGTCATAGAGCATTTCATGAGCGAGGTGGAGCCGACTGCGGCCGGAAGACCGGTGAAGGCGGAGATCAAGCCTGCACCATCCGTCACCGAGCTGGAGAGATCGTTCTCTTACCTCGTGGAGGAGGACAAACCGGAGGCGTCCTACACGCTCTTCATCAACGCCCTCAACAAAGGGATGAAGGGGTACTGTGTCACAAGGAACTATCCCGCGAAGATAAAGAGCAAGTTCGACCTCAAGGACACGCCGGTGATCTGGCTTTCGAACGTCGGCAGGGAGAACACCATCAGGCCCAAGGACTTGGAGAAGCTCAGCCTCTCCCTGGAGCAGTTCCTATCCCAGGCCGGCGGAGGAATCGTCCTCTTGGACGGGCTCGAGTATCTCATCACGAACAACAACTTCATCACCGTCCTCAGGCTGATACAATCGCTCAGGGACCAGGTGGCCATCAACCAATCAATACTGTTGATGGCAGTGAACAGGTCCACTCTGGAGAGCCATCAGCTCAACCTCCTGGAGAGGGAAGTCGACTACACCATCACCGGATGATAGCGTCGCTCCCTGAATCACAGGAGCTTGCATACGATATCTTGGAGCCCGGGCACCGTTCTATACTCTGCGACATCTTTTGGAACGATCCATTCCAGGGATTGATGCTCCCAATCGAGTCTTACGGTGCGATTCTTCACATCAAAAAGGAATGCGTGGACGCACCAGACCACCTCGCCGTCCCTGAAACGTTGAGGCTCCAATCGCTTCGCCATGGAGGCCTTGCAGCACCCAATCTCCTCCTCCAGTTCCCTCCGCGCGGCCGCCTCTTCTTCCTCACCGTGCTCCACGTATCCTGAGACCCCTGCCCATTGCCCTCTGTACGAACCGACTTTGTTGCTCCTTTGCAGGAGGAGTATCCTACCTTTGTTCCTCACGATGCATGTGACGACGTGCTTCTCCGCAACAGCCGGGAGCTCCACGAACCCGTTCTGGGCATCCACAACCATGTCGTCCCCCGTCCTCAGAAGAGACACGTCGACGCCGTCCACCATGGGTATCTCCGCGATGATGGCGCCAGTCGCGATGATCGGCTCTGCAGACCCGTTGATGATGGCAGCTGGGGCAAGCCCGTTCAACTTCAGCTGGTACATCGCGTACGATCCAACGGTGCTCCCCTTTCCGTATGGGAAGCAGAAAACCTTGTTGGAGACCGATTGATTGTGAGACTCGCAATCGCCATCGAGTATCTCACCCGTGGAAGGGTCGACGCCTCCGAGAAAGGACACAGGGCAAGAGCACACCAAAGCCTTCCCGGCGGCGCGGCCTGCCTTGATCTTCCTGGCCTTGATTATCGTGATATCGCCTCCAGAAGCGATTTCGTTGGCCTGAAGGAGGCCTTCTGCCGACCAAGTGTCGGTAGATACACCATCGCCTTTCCTGAATCAGAGGCCGTCTTGCGATACATCTTCTCGATCGGGGCGACCACCATGCAGGTATCGCATAGTACCTGCCCGAACTTGGTGAGCGTGGCGACCTCCTTGGGACACGAGGCGAATACCTTCCTTGAGGTGCAGAACCAGACATCGCAATCCTTTCTCGGCTTCCTGTCCTTCAGGTAGCGGGCCATGCGGCGAAGCTCAGCTGGAGAGCAGTGAGGGCAGCCGACCGCGACAAGGTCCCAGTCATCGTCCCCTCTCATGCTCTCGGCACATCGCCTGAGCTCCGATGCGGGAAGCGACACGCACTCCTCGATGGAGCCTCTGTCCGCTTTCGGCTTCTCACCTCGCTCGGAGTACGAATACATCGACACCGCGCCAGTAGCCGCCATTGCAGCCCCAAAGGACTTATGCTCGTCGCTTGTGAGCGTTAGTCCTCGGATGTACGGGAGTCTCTTCCCCGCCAACTTGCCGACGACATATCCAGCTAGAGGGGCCAATCCATCCGGAATATCCTCGATGTCAATCTGCACGCGCGGCACCCGGTTCTCGTCTAGATGCAAGCCGTATTCCGCGGTCTTGCCAATGATAGCAGCCGCCAAGGCCGACGGCCCGCCCTCCCTGTTTGTCCTCGCTCCGAGGTAAGAGTTGGCGAAGACAGTCGCAGATGACTCGGCCCACGCGATGTGTTGCCCTCTCCTAGGACGGTTCCCAGCTAGATACGGAGTGCAGGAGTACAGCGGCTCGATTCCAAGGGACCGGTACGCTCTGACTATCCTGGCCTGCTTCGAATGGAACTCCTCGTCCACCCCCATTGCCCTCCAGCGCCGAACATCCAAGCCGAGGGGGTTCAGGGACGCCCTCACCGAAACCGTCGCCTCATTAGAGAAATCTTCGAGGAACT
>CAZTFD010000041.1:0-10139 GCA_964612225.1 uncultured Thermoplasmata archaeon
AGCTGGCGATAACAGGTACGTTATTCGTCTTTGCCGGACCTGCCTTTCCTGCGCTGCATTCCAACGACGACCACCAGGGTCACGAACAGCACGGGCAATACCACGGTCTGGAACTCCGGGAGCTTCTCGAAGATGACATGAATCGGGTTCGTGGTATTCTGGGTCCACTGCCAGCAGACGAACTGCTCGCCGGAGGCGGAGTATATCGAATTGAGGTACAGCTTTGCATCTCCCGTCTGGGGAGGCAGGCCCATGGCTGTCCATGTGCCGCTGACGTTCTTCTTGGCCATCACCGTGATCCCAACAGCGTTGGAGTCGGTCTGCAGCCAGAACGCATACACAACCCCTGTCGACGTATCCACCGATACGGTCGGACAGATGTTCCCTATGGGATTGTTTGTGCTCTCGAGCCGGTACGGGACGGCCCATCCGGAGCCAGTGTTGTAGACATAGTATATCCATGGCTTCGAGACCCCCGCCTGATCGTGGCCGTTCCCGTAGACCACATGGACCACGCCGCTGGAATCTACAACGCCACATGGAGGCGCGGTGTCCGTGTTGCCGGGGTTCGCCGCGCCTATCGCATATATCGTCGTCTGAGCGGACCATACACCTGAGGTGAGCCTCCTCGCAGCCACGTTGCCGCCGTATCCATAAACGGCCCACACATCCGTGCCGGTCCCTGCAGGCATGACGCTGCCCTTCAGAGTGGGCTGAGTGTCGTCCGTGTCCAGCATGTTCCCGCCGAACAGCCATCCCGTGATGTCGTTCGTCGCGGAGCTCCTGAAGGCTGAGAGATCGTACCTAGAAGGCGTTGTGCCTGTCAAGTTGGAGGACATGACCCAGATGTAGCCAGATGCGTCCCTTGATATGAACGCGTTCTTGCCGCCCAGAGCGTTCGCCGATACTGTAAGAGTATTGTCGTTGCCTGGGGCCCAGTCGATCGTGTGAGTTGCGGGTGAGACCGTCCCCTTCTGCAAGCAAACGTCAGTGGATGCGGCGGATATGTCCCCGACGACATACACAACGCTGTTCGCGGAGTCCCACCAGATCGATGCCTCGTTCACGCCGGTCGTCTTGAAGACCGTCCCTCCGGCGGTCCATGTGACACCTGAATCAGCACTGTACTTGCAGACGGTGTTCGTCCCATCCCAGTAGAAGCTCCAGAAGTTCGTGCCATCGTAGAAGATCTTCCTCTGATAGGACATTGCGGTCGCGGCCGACGAGGTCGTCGTGCCGTCTATTATCCATGACCTCGTTCCCTGAGGCACCGAGGTCGCGAAATCGGCTCTCCCCATCCAGTCCGTAGTCTCGACAGCATAGTCAATCGACACCTGGCTGGAAACGCTCTCCGATAAGACTTGAAGCTCCAGCCGCTGGGCGTCGTTGGCTGCGCTGACAACTGCACCAGAGACCGGTTCCCACGAGTCTCCAGAGTAGTTCATTAGTGACTTGGATGTGATCTCCCCGAAGAGACCCGTGATCTCGATCTTGAAATCTGCTCCTATGGTCTTGGAGACGAGAGATACGGGAAATCCTGTTGCAGTCGACATATCGCTGTCGATGTACACTCTGAGGATGTCCTCGCCCGTCTTTCGCGGGAGGATAACGATGCCGCCGCCTCCAAATCCTGAGGGCTTGCTGACAATGATCGGCACGTTAGACCCGCTGCACATCTCTCCAATCACGCTCACATAGAAGCTTGATGTGCTAGTCGTGTTGACCGCGCCAACGGAATTAATGTTGATGTTCACGTTTCCTATGGAAGTGGAATCCGCGTCCATGCTAGTCCTTCCAGTCCAGTCACCGAACGCCCCGTCGATGATGATTTCTGAGGGTGCGGAAGCGATGTACGCCCTGACGGGAAGTCCGAGCACTTGAACGCTAGAGAATGTCGACGTGATCCCGCCAGGAACGACTGATACTGAGACCAACGATCCTTCAGTTGATAAGAGTGTGTTGAGCTGCAGATCCACGATGTGCTCATCACCTGGCTTGAGCTCGAATTCCTCGAACGAAGATGACAGATCCGCGCCAGATACTAGCGGCACGAAGCCTTGAACCGTGCCACCGGCGCGTTGGCACGTGAATATCAACCTTACCATCGTGACTCCGGAGGCCTGAGCCACCGTGCCATCGGTCTGAACATCTGAGCCCATCGACTGTTCAACTACGAGTGTGCCACCGATGGTGGGAACCGCATAGCTCAGGGAGTTCCTGTACAGGTAGTCCTGGGACAGAAGAACGAACTTGGCATTCCCGTCCAGGGAGACCGGCATCGAGGCCATGGCCTCCAGCTGAGTTGCTCCTGAGGACGCGCTGATAGAGCTCACACCCGACCAAGAGTTCCAGTCAAATTGGTCCGTTGTTGACGCGTATCTGTCCAATGAGGCGGCCCGGACGCTGCCGTTCCAGCCGCTCATCACCAAGAGATAGTCCGCGCCGATGCCTGAAACATTATAACCTGTGCTGGGCGAGTTGTCAGCGTCCACGAACAAGTAGAATGAATCGACGTTCGTGGAGCCCATCAGGACGCCCTGGACTCTGAAATACAGGAATAGCTGCTGGTCCTTCACCTGGATCGCCCACTCATCAATGTCGACTGGGGCTGAGCCGGCCAGTGAGTATATCCCCAGCTTGGACTCGTGAGACCAATCCCCGAAGTCGCCATCAATGACGATACCCTTGGAGGGGGCCGAGTATGAGAGGAACACGAAAGTCGAAATCACTACGACGATTGCGACCACGACAGCAAGGAACTGCCATCTTGAGAGGAACGACCCTCGCCTGCCCATCGGTGGCGTCCTGCCTCCCTCTCCCTTGGTGCCGTTTGTGATGCCGGTGCCGTTCACCAGACCCGAACCGTTGATCAACCCTGTCCCGTTGACGGCGCCTCTGCCGTTTACGAAACCATGATCGCTAGGGGTCGAGACTCCTGCAGTCATCGTCGTGATGACATCAGGGGTCGGCGCGGGAGGCGCCTGTGGAAGTACTTTGGGTCCGAGCTGGCCCACTGGCTCCTCCTCGATAAGAGGTGGCGGGACTGGCACCTGGATTTCCTCCTCCTGATCATCAAAGCCGATCCCACAGTTCGGACACGCCTTCGCACCTTCAGGAGTGAGGGCACCACACTCGGGACATTCCAGCATGTCCAGCTCGCTCTTCAGCGGAATCCCGCATCTCGGGCACTTCGCCTCTCCGCCCTGAAGCTCCAGTGCACACTGGGGGCAAGTGACCTTCGCAGAACGCAAATCGGTCTTCGGAAGCTCCTTCCTGAGGTAATCAGTCAGCGACTTGGGAGACTCAGGCTTATCGGGAGACCGCCTAGTAACAGCCTTCTGCAGCTCCGTGGCGCAGACAAGACACTTGGTCACTCCGGGGGGCACTTTATTTCCGCACAGCGGACAGTATATTGCAGGTTCATCGGCCAAACTCTCAGTACCTCAGGGGGAGGGCGTTCAGAGCAGTCGAGGCACACGGTTTATGACGATGCCAGCAACAGCTAGCGCCTGGATATTGCTATTGGTTCTGTCCTATATATATAATCTGGCCTAGTTGTATCTCTGGCGCGCGCCAAAGTGCCCGCGCGCGAATTCACTGGGTGAAGCGACGATCAAAATCGGAGACGAGCCAGCATTCGGCCCCACGCGCAAGGTTAATATACAATCAACATTGTGGCGCGAATAGGTGAGGCGATTTGGGCTGGAACGGGCCGTTGAACAAGCTCGATGATTTCAGGTTCGAGATCCCGAAGTCCTTCAAACCATGTATGAGGACGTCCGCGGTAATCTTCGCCGACGACGACATGATTCGATCCGTCAAAGGAGACAACGCACCTGAGCAGGCGGCCAATGTGGCCTGCCTTCCGGGAATTGTGGGCAAGTCGCTCGCCATGCCCGATATCCATTGGGGGTACGGCTTTCCAATAGGAGGTGTTGCTGCCTTCGACGCGGATAACGGGATAATCTCCCCTGGAGGGATCGGCTACGACGTCAATTGCGGCGTCAAGCTCGTCAGGACAGACCTCACGGTCCAGGATGTCGGGCGAGACATCAAGAAACTGATCGATACGATCTTCAACAATGTCCCATCAGGTGTCGGCGAGAAGGGCAAGCTCCGATTGTCATCGGGACAGATCGACGATGTTCTGGAAGGTGGAGCTAGGTGGGCGGTCGAGCAGGGCTATGGATGGGAGGACGACCTAGCCTCGAGCGAGGAGAACGGGCGCATGAGCACTGCAGACTCCTCCAAAGTAGACGTGAGGGCGAAACAGAGAGGCGCGCCCCAGCTCGGCACACTAGGAGGAGGCAATCACTTCCTTGAGCTTCAGAAGGTTGAGAAGATCCTCGATGTCGAAGCGGCCAAGGCGTTCGGCATCCACTCAGTCGACCAGATCATGGTGAGCATCCACTCCGGCTCGAGAGGATGCGGGCACCAGATAGCTAGCGATTACATCAGGACCATGGAGCAGGCCATAAAGAAGTACAATATCTCGGTCCCTGACAGGCAGCTCGCGTGTGCTCCCGTGAACTCGAACGAGGGCCAGGATTGCTTCAAGGCGATGAGCGCTGCCGCAAACTACGCCTGGGCGAACAGGCAGCTGATACTCCACTGGGTCAGGGAATCCTTCGAGAGCGCGCTCGGCAGGAAGGCCGAGGACATGGGAATGAACTGCGTGTACGACGTGGCGCACAACATATGCAAGCTCGAGGAGCACGATTTCGAGGGCAAGCGGAGGAAGCTCTACGTCCACAGGAAAGGTGCGACCCGTGCATTCGACAGCAGCCGACCAGAGGTCCCCGCGAAGTACAGAGGAGTCGGTCAACCTGTTCTGATACCGGGCGACATGGGCTCGGCGAGCTACGTCCTTGTCGGGACTGCGCACGCTATGAAGGAAACATTCGGGTCGACCTGCCACGGAGCGGGTAGGCTCATGTCTAGGACCGCCGCAACACACAAGTTCTCCGTCAACGAGGTCGTATCGATGCTCCAGGGGAGGGGGATCTACATCAAGGCCGCCTCAAAGGACGGCATCATTGAGGAGGCTCCTGGCGCCTACAAGAACATTGACGATGTCGTCAGGATAGCTCACGGCGCGGGCATATCCAAGATGGTCGCGCGCCTTAAGCCGCTCGGAGTCATGAAAGGTTAGAGGTCGAGGATCTTCGGCGCGGCCTTCGCCACCTTGTCCTTCACCTTGGCTGGACATGCGACCATGATCGCCCATTCATGGACCTTGCGGATCTGCAATGACGCCGCTATGGAGCTGATCCTCGGCAGCATCTTCACACGGCCGTCGTCCAGGATCCTCACATCGGTAAGCGAAATCCTTGGCTCGGATACTTCAAGCTCGCTTGAAGGGACATCGATGATTACACTCCCTGGATCGACTCCAGCCCTTCGAGCGATGTCCTCTTCTACCACGCGACGCTTGCTCACGATCCCGAGTTCCTGCACGCCTCTCCATCCGTCCTCGCCGACATCGCTCGCGCGGACTGCATAGGCTTTCTTGAAAAGCTTCCGGTATTTGATCAGGGTGGCCATCTCCTCGAAGTATCCGCCCTTGGAGACCATATAGGCTAGCAGGCTGTAGTCGGTCATGCCATGTATGGTGTCTATCTCGTTCCTGCCCAGCTGCTCGACCGCTTTGGCCAGCATGAGCTCTGATATCCTGACTGTCTTGTGGAAATACACGGATGAGAACATCAGCGCCCTCGCCACCAGCATCCCCTCGACGGCACTCAGGCCGCCGCGGTCGATGACCAGGTCGCCGTTGAACACCTGCATCGTCTGGAAAAGCCTGTCGAGGTCTATCACGCCGTATGCTACGCCGGTGTAGTGAGCGTCCCTCTTGAGGTAGTCCAGCTGGTCGGCGTCCACTGGCCCGCTGATTATCTGCGCCAAGTATCTTTTGGAATTGAAATGCGCTTGGTCCTTCTCCCTCGCGAGGGTCTTCTGCGGCATGGAGCCAGGCGAGCCCCCCTCAAGAAGTCGAGCGACGTCCTTCGGGTCGATGTCGTGCCTTTCGAGCGTCTCAGGAATGGTGGAGTACTTACCGAGGATGCGCCTGTCGGAATCGTTCAGGACCGTGTCTTCGCCTCTGATGAGCCGTCGGGATATCTCCGCGTGGTCGATCTTGAACCTGTCATGAAGCACGAACTCGAGAGTGTGCGAGTACGGCAGGTGACCGACATCGTGCAATAGTGCGGCGCACTGGACCAGGATCGATTCCTCCCGCTGGATGCCTAGGGAGGAGCATATCTTGCCGGCCACGGAGAACGTGCCGATAGAATGCTCGAACCTCGTATGGTTCGCACCAGGATAGACGAGATATGCCAGACCGAGCTGGTGTATGCTGTGCAGCCTCTGGAGTTCAGGGACCTCCAGCAACGACTGCGATACGCCCTCAACCCTGATGCTCCCGTGGACGGAGTCGTGGACGATCTTGTGGTCTGTCAACGCCCATTACACATCTTTTGTCCTAATAACTGTATTGAGTGAGTGTAGCCAGTAGCCCAACAGCAATGCTAGGGTCGCCTTCGGGGCGACTCATTCCACTTTTTGATAATAATGAACAAACGCTTTTAAAAACCCATGTCCATCACCAGTCTAAGACAGCCTGAGGAGGACTTCCGATGGAGTCCGATGCGAACGACCAATCTGACAGGATACAGACTTTCATAGACGGTTTTGATAGCAAGATAGGCGGAGGCATCAAGAAAGGGCATGTGGTCCTGCTAGCTGGGACTCCCGGAACGATGAAGTCCTCGATAGCCCTCAGCTTACTCCTCAACAATGTGAAGAAGAAGGGCGTCAACGTCCTTTACGTCAGCATAGAGGAGAGCAAGGAGAGCCTACTGACGGCCATGGGCATGCTCGGGTTCGGAGACATCGACGAGAGCAAGTTCTTCATCGTGGACATAGGACGCCTGCGGCTCGAGCACACGGATGCCGACGTCGGTAGGGACTGGTTCAAGATACTCAAGGAGTATTTGCGCAAGAAGGTGGAGAATGAGGGCGTGGAGATTGTCGTCATCGATTCTCTCACAGCGATCTACGCCCTTGCTAGCATCACGAACCCCAGGCAGGAGCTGTTCCATTTCTTCGGGTTCCTGAAAAGACTGGGCGTGACCACATTCCTGATCTCGGAGACGCAGGTCAATGGAGGCGCTTTCGGACCGTATCACGAGGACTTCCTTGCGGACGGGACGATCCTGCTGAAGTTCGTGGATGTGGGAGAGACGGATGTCCAGCTGCGCATACGCGCGGTCAAGATGAGACACTCGAAGATCCACCACGGCTACCTCACCCTGATCTTCAGGGACGGGCAGTTCATGGCCACGACTCCGATCGCAGAGTGAGCGTGCCCGGAACAGCGCACAGGCTGAATGAATGACTCTACTGCCGACAGCAGAAGCGCTCTTCAGAAGCCGCCCTTGATCTTGTTCCTGTCGATCTTGACGCCGCGTGGAGTGATCATCAAGAGGTTCTTGCCGACCCCTGCAACATCACCGTCGATGTCCCGGGCGACGTTCTTCAGCTCCGCGGTGACCCTCTTCATGGTCAGGTCGTCGTTCGCGATCGAGGTGTAGTCCACTATCACGAGATTGTCGTCATAGACTTCCTTCGTGAGCGCGGACAGGTCCTCGTACCTGAACAATTCCCCGACCCTGACCACGGTCTTGGCACCCTCGACTCCGGCCAAATCCTCGTCATCGAACACCATCTCGGTGAGGTCGATGTATTGCTCTGCTCCCATGGTCTCCTTGGGCCCCGACTCGTCTGAAGTGGGGTAAGGCTTCTTTTTGAGAATCGTCACTGTGCATCCCTCGGCCACAGTAATAATCGTGTCCGGATATAAAGTCTCTTATGCATAGCCAGACAACTCATTTTTCCGGTCAATCGACTGGGGATCGACGCTCGGAGAGGTCATAGACCTCTCAAATGCTCGATCCACTTCGAGCATTGCAGAGTTTGCGTCTTTTCGGCAATAGTGTCGCTCGGTTGTTATCGTTGAGGAGTGTCCTAGCATGACGGATACCGTCTCTAGGGGTACTCCCCTATCCAAAAGGGTTTGACCATAGGTCCGTCTCAATCCATGCTGATTGACTGACTGTCCTTGTTTGCTGGCAATCAACTCGCCGTCTCTGAACGGAGACAGTGGCAAAAGACCATACGGAGGAAAGGCGATTATATGAACGGTGTCGTGGGTGGATATCCTTCCAATTCTAACCGTGATAGCAATCCTCGTAGTGTTGTGGATTCTGTACAAGGTGTTTGGCTTGGAGTTTCAGTTGTAGTCTGCCGTGAGTGCGGACGGTGCGTTAAGTAATGTAGAAAGGAAAGGGGTTTTTGCCGAGCCGTCAATCCCGTTTAATTGAACCGAACCGATAATTTATCTGGCTTTCCGAGTAGGTTCTCCGGATATAAAGTGCACTAGTCGTGTGCCGGCTCCTCCTTCTCCGGCTCTTTCTCCTCGTCGACAAGCCACAGCTTGTCGCCCACATGATGTATCGACTCCACGGCCTTCCCCTTCTCCTTCCGGGCCATGGTCTCCGCGGTCACGAGCGAGCGACCGACAGCAAGGGGGCGCAGGTTCCTCACATCGCGTATCCAGACGAGGTCTCCTTCTTTGATCTCAGGGTCGGCGGCGACTATGCCCGGTCCCATCGCATCCGCCCCGTTGTAGACGAACTTCACGGCGCCCATGTCCACGGTCACGAATCTCTTGGTCGCATTGTACCTCAGAAGTCCTCTGATCGTGAGGAACGGCGTCCCGCCTGGAAGGAACGCCAGGATCTTCCCGTCCACGAACACGACCTGGTACTCTGGGCCCTCCGCCATGTCGACAGCGTCGAGCTCCGAGAAGCTCTTCGTGCCAAGAGAGTTGTCGATCTGGTTGGACAGTGCGGCTATCTCCTTCTGTCTGAGCCTGTGGCGTTTCCTCAGCCTCAGGTCCGTCATGAGGCAACACCTTTCGTTGAGGTCTTCTTCTCCATATCGACCTTGGCCAGCCTTGACGCGGACTTGAACATCTCCGCCTCCGCCCTGACCTTGTCGCCCATTGCGGAATATGCCTCCGACTTCACTTTGTACGGTTCCCACTCGCGGGGGTCTATGCCGATGGCGATGTCCGCAGCCTTCAGCGCCGAGACCACATCCCTCCTCTTCAGATGGACTCTAGCCAACGCTGTGGCCACGATCGCATCATTAGGCGCGAGAGACAGGGCGATCTTGTACGCCGTAACAGCTCCTTCCAAATCGTCCCTGGCTTCCCTAGTCTCCCCATCGAACCGTTCGACTGCATGCGACGGGGCAAGATTAGCACTTTCCGCGAGCTTGACGCCACTGTTGACATCTCCTCTCATGGCAGATATGCGTGCCATCAGGAACTTGATCTCGGGACCGTCGTTGGATAAAGTGTCCATCCCCGCGATGACCTTGCCCGCAGACTGCCAGTCTCCCACATCCAGAAGGAATCGGGCATATGACTTCTTGGCCTTGGCATCGGAACAGCTCTCGATTGCGTCTCTCATGGCCGCGGGTAAGTCCATCCTGTTCAGGAACCTTCTGAGCTCCAATGCCTTCGGGATGCTCGAGTGACCGAGCTTCTTGGTCAACACGACGGAGTCGAAGTTCGCGAGGGCCTCATCGAATCTGCCGAGCCGGAGGAGCACGTCGCCCCTCCGCAGAATCGTCGATAAACCTCCTACGGTCTCCGTCCTCGGGCTCTGCAGGCATCTCAAGGCCATCTCGAACGAGGCCTGGGAGGCCTCTGCATTGCCCGCCTTCAGCAGGATCTCCCCTCGCTCTACCCAGCCCTGGTCGAACTCCGGGTTGAGGGACAACGCCTCCTCGATCGACATCAGCGCGTCATCCAATCTGCCCATCTGGCTTGCTACCCTCGACCGTGCCTTCCAAGCCTCGTCGTAGGAGGGGTTGAGCTCGAGCGATTCCAAGATGAGGTCGTAGCCGCCTTCGAGGTCTCCCGTCATGGACTTGCAGACCCCCTTGGCATAGAGGGCGTAGTCGAAGTCCGGTGCTATCTCCAAGGACCGGTCGTGGAAGGGTATCGCCTCTCTGTATTCGCCCATCTTCTCAAGCGCGTTGCCGATGTTGTTCCACGCGATCTCGTAATC
>CAZTFD010000042.1:0-10001 GCA_964612225.1 uncultured Thermoplasmata archaeon
TGACATTCCGGGTTCAAGTACTTTCGGGTCAGTCGCTCCGGCTGGGGGATGTCTTGTCAGGCACCATATCAGTCGATAACCGCCTTCGCATCCTCGAGCATGATCCTTGAGGTCGCTCTATCGGCAAGGTCGCGGTCGTGGGTCGCTAGAACGACGGTCGTTCCGAACTCTGTTCTCACTCTATCGAACATCTCCATGACATTTTCCGTGTTCTCCGCATCGAGATTGCCGGTCGGCTCGTCCGCGAGTATGATCTTTGGTTCGTTCATCATCGCCCTCGCGATAGCCGTCCTCTGCGCCTCACCGCCACTGATCTTGTTCGCAGTCTCATTCGCAATGTGTTTGATGTCGAACTTGTCAAGGAGGCTGTCGACCCTGCCACCATCCTTCTTCTTTGAGAACCTGAGCGGGAGTGCGACATTCTCCCTGACCGTGAGGTCCATGAGCAGATTGTAGTCCTGGAAGACGAACCCGACCTTGGCTAGCCGGAGCTTGGCCAAATCGTCCTCGGACAGGTCAACGATGTCCTGACCGTCGATGATCACATTCCCAGAAGTGGGTCTGTCCAGACCGCCCAGAATGTTGAGAAGGGTCGTCTTTCCGCATCCAGATTTGCCGAAGACCATCACGAACTCCCCCTCAGCCACTGAGAAGGATACCCCGTCCAGCACCGCGCTTCTCCCGTTGAACTTCTTCACGAGATCTTTGACATCGATTACGCTCTCGCCCATTGCATCCAACCCAACGGAGCCGGACGCTATTAATCGTTTTCGATGTTGGTGCTTTGCTTGCGAATCCATATAGCTGTGTATCCACTATCTCTCAACGGAGAGGGTAGGATCCTCAAGCTCGGCATAATGGTCAGCCTCAAGGACCACATGACGATCAACGTCCCGAGAGCGGATTTCTCGGAACTCTTGATGTTCGACGGCGACCGGGAACGTATCACGGAACGGGTGCTCAAGGAGCTTCACGGCAAAGTCCGTCCGTCGATCGAGTTCGTTCACGCCCAGGAGTTCATCACGTACAAGGGCCGAGATATCCTGCTCGACCTCGCCTCAGAGGACGAGGAGTTCAGAGCGGCCTGCGTCAGCGCGATCGAGCTCACGAGGGACTATGCCGCTGTTTTGGGGAGCGTCGGCGTAGTCATCCATCCGGGGGGCATTCGGAAGAAGGTCGAGAAACGCGAGGAGCTCCTGTCCAATCTGGAACGATCGATCAAATCGCTCGGGCCCTCCCAGCTCTTGCTCGAGAACATGCCCTGGTTCTACTGGCACAGGAAGATGGAGAAGATGTGTTCGAGCATATGCGTCTCCGTCGAAGACATGGAGCGGTTCTCCGGTCTCGTCGACGGGTTCACGCTCGATGTCTGTCACGGGTATCTGTCCAAGCCAGAGGGCGACCCTGGCTACTGTTCAAGGTTCTTGGATTCGCTTGGCGACAGGACCCTCCATTTGCATATTTCGGATGCGCGTGCGCCCGACAAGGAAGGGATCCAGATCGGCGATGGCAATATCGATTTCTCCTGCTTGAGGGCCCTGGAGACCCCTCTGACGGTCGAGGTCTGGAAGGCGCATGAGAACGGCGGATCCGGCTTCAGAATGGGCATCGATCGCCTGAGGAACATGGAGAAGCGCTGGTGACCTAGAACCCCGGAGGCAAGTCTGCAGGGCCGCTCGTGGACCTGCCCGCGTTGGCGATGCCGATGCACTTGCCGTTGATCGAGAGGTCCCCCAGGTAGCATTGGTACGGGATGGATATGTCCCAACCTCCGATGTTTATGCTGACGCTGATTACGTCCTCGTCGCCGATGATCGAAACCCAGCTCTCGAGGGGCAGCATGAGCGACGCCGACTCGGCCGGAGCTATTACCCACTTGCCGTGGGACACGGTGTCCCTAATCTGCCAGGAGAAGTACGGGAGACTCCAGAGGCCTGCCGAATAGGAATCCTGCGGACTGCAGACGAGATACTTACCTTGAGTCAGTTTGAGGACGACGAATGGTTCCAGGCCGTCGCTCCCTCCCGTCTGCGACACAAAGGCCGTATACGAGATTGATTCGATGTCCGAGAGATGGCCCTTGAACGGCACCTTGATCGAGACACGATCCTCGGCCGATAGGGCTCCCAGCATGACGACGTTGGCTTTTCCATCGAACTGGCCCATGTACTGTGCAAGGGAGTTCTTGGACCCCAGCTGGATGACGGCCTGTGGGGTCGCCATTGTGCTCGAGGTCAACGTTAGAACGATGAACACGATGACAGCCAAAGTCGCGACGCTCTTCAGAGCCTTCCTATCATCATTCCCTGCATTGATCCTAGTCGCTAGTCTGCTTTCGAACTTCAAGCAATCATCCCTTGCCAGTATCTCGGGATGAGTCAGTCTGTGTAGGGCATGGTGTCTTCTGAGAGATCATTCCATGCGCGGCTCAGTGCATCCCATGACGTGATATATTTAGAGTGCATATATAATTTTCCAGCACAGCCTTTTGCCACGCTTTGCGTCCGACGGTCCTGTCAGACAGTGGAAGCCAGGATAGGCCAGGTGGCCTGTCAGTGCTCTTTGGAAGAATTCCGTAAGCTTGGCCGTGGATGGTGTCATCCGGGCACTGCTCACCCTGTATCCGTGGCAAGTTTGATTTCTACATCTGCACATTGCCGGCAGTGTCACGGTCATGATTGCATAGGGTACACGAGACATTGTGGGGTGAGGAACAACTGACTGAGAGCCGTGAATGCTACTCGAAGCCACAGGGTAACTCGATGAAAGTCGGGGGACTAGAAGTGGGAATATCGGGACTCCGGGACATCATTGACAAAGGTCTTGAGCGCATCGATGGCAGCGATGACGAGCAGAAAGAGGCACTACTCAGCGAGCTCAAGGCCAGGAACTACGTCCCAGGCTCGGTTGAGAACGAGTACATGACATCACTGTGGTCTGAATACAAGAAAGCTCGAGTGCTCAGGCGGGAGCAGCTGGAGTCGAGCTTCAAAGGCATCCCGAGGGAGGAGATCCAGTGGTTCCCGAAGGTGGACCCTACCAGATGCTCCGGGTGTAGCTCGTGCGTAGAGTTCTGCATCCACGGTGTCTTCCATTTCGACGGCAAGTCGCATGTAGTGAGGCCATACAATTGTGTCGTCGGGAACACCAGCTGCCGTAGCTTCTGTCCTGAGAAGGCCATTTCATTCCCAGCGCACTCGCAGCTAAAAGAGGCTCTGAAGAACCTGAGAGATAAGTATGACGTCCGTGATTGATATCCAATCAAGGTGAGATGATGGCAGGCCCATGTTGTCCAGGCAAGCCGGTATGCAAGCGCATCAGGATCGGTGGAGAGGAGGTTGGCATTGCTGGCTTTGACGAGATCATGGCGAAGGGCATGGAACATATAAACGGCACCGACGAGGAACAGAGGACTGCCCTGCTCAAGGAACTCAAGGTCCACAATTATGTCCCGGACTCAGTGGAGAAACAGTATCACGATGCGGTGTGGGCGGAGTTCAAGCAGCTCAGGGGCAAGCGACTTGGCCAGCTCGAAGAGCGTTATCACGGGATACCGCGAGAGGAGATACAGTGGTTTCCGACCATAGACTCTGAGAAGTGCAACGCGTGTGGAGCGTGCGTGAAGTTCTGCCATAGGGGAGTCTACACCATGGATGACATGCCGCATGTCACCAATCCATACCGATGCGTCGTGAGTTGCACCGGTTGCGGAGGACAGTGCCCGGAGGGCGCAATATCCTTCCCGACCCTTGTCAGACTGCGCGATGAGCTGAAGGTCTTGAGAAAGAAGCATGGGCTAATCTCGGAATGATAAGATGTCAGGAGAGAAGGCTGCGTCATGCGAGGCGCCAAAGAAGAAGCTGTCGTTCTTGGACGAGTTTCTCACGGTCTGGATCTTCATCGCTATGGCCATTGGCGTTGGGCTGGGATATGCATTCCCAGAGATCGCTGACGTTCTCGACTCCATCAAGATCTTCAACGTCTCTTTGCCAATAGCAGTCGGCCTGCTGGTTATGATGTATCCGCCGCTCGCCAAGGTGCGCTACGAGGAGCTAGGAAAGCTCAAGGAGGCGAAGAAGATGTTCAGCACTTCGCTCCTGCTCAACTGGGCCATCGGGCCCGTGTTGATGTTCTCGCTCGCATGGCTCTTCCTCCCCGATCCTAGTGATGCGCCGTTGAGGAACGGCCTGATACTCGTTGGGCTCGCCAGATGCATAGCTATGGTTCTTATTTGGAACATGCTGGCGGAAGGGGACTGCGAGTATTGCGCGGTCCTCGTCGCCCTCAATTCGGTATTCCAGATAGTGATGTACTCTGTCCTTGCCTACTTCTTCATCACTGTGATGACGCCTGTCGTCTCGCCAAGTTCTGAGGCCATAGTCGTCAACATCACTATGCTCGAGATCGCCAAGAACGTCCTGATATTCCTAGGGATCCCGTTTGCAGCCGGCGTCGCAAGTTGGTACCTGCTCGCCCGGAGAAAGGGCAGGGATTGGTACGACAATGTGTTTGCCCCCAAGATCAGTCCCTTGGCTCTCCTGGGCCTCTTGTTCACGATAGTCGTCATGTTCTCGTTGCAAGGCGAGAAGATCATCGACAGCCCCGACTTGGTGGTCCGAGTTGCTCTCCCACTTGTCGCATACTTCCTGCTCATGTTCTTCGTGAGCTTCGCACTTTCTCACAGGCTCGGCTTCACTTACAGCCAGGGCGCAACACAATCGTTCACAGCTGCCAGCAACAACTTCGAACTCGCGATCGCAGTCGCGGTTGCCACTTTCGGGATCGCATCCCTGGAGGCGTTCGCTACCGTCATCGGGCCGCTCATGGAGGTCCCTGTCTTGATCGGCCTCGTGAATGTTGCGCTTTGGATTAAGCGGAGGTATTACGGGCTCGACGGCAGGCCAAAGCCCCGACGAGCAGGCGCAAACTGAGGGGCAATCTTTTTGGTCCTTGACATCGCTTAACACGCGGGGGCGCGCGCGACGAAGCAGTTCAACATTTTCGTGGAGGACAAGATCGGTGAGCTGGCACGTGTGACCGAAGCTCTTGCCCAGAACGCCATCAACATCAGGGGCCTGGCGACGGACAAGATGGGGCCGAGACCGACGGTCAAGGTGATCACGGACGATGAATACTCAACCAGGAAGGCGTTGTCCAGAGCCAGCTTCGAGTTCGAGGAGACAGAGGTTGTACTCGTGGACTTGATAGACAGACCTGGAGAGATCGCCAAGGTTGCCAGGCGGGCCGCCAAAGCGGGCGTCAACATCAACTCCGTCTTTGTGATCGGCAAGAAAGGTACCCCGGCGGCCCTCGCGCTGGGAACCGACGATACGAAAAAGGCCAAGATGCTGCTCGAATGACTTGGGCTCAGTCCTTCCTTTGCGACCCGAGCTCGAAGGACCTCTTCGTAGCGATCTCGACCGCGTCGATGAGCATAGCCTTCAGGCCGTTCCTCTCGAGCGAATGCAATGCGCTGATTGCAGTTCCACCGGGAGATGTCACCAAATCCTTCAGTTTGGCCGGGTGCTCCTTCGTCTCCTTGATGAGCTTCGAAGATCCGATGAGTGTCTGAACCGCAAGTATGTTAGCCGTGTCCCTGGACAGGCCCACCTTTACTCCCGCATCCGATAGTCCCTCCAGTATCTGGAAGACATACATCGGACCGGTCCCGCTCAAGCCTGTGACCGCATCCATCAGATCCTCGTCGACATCGACGACTATCCCGACAGACTCGAAAATGTGTCTCGCGATGGACAGGTCCGATTCGGTGGCATACTTCCCCGAACAGATGGCCGTGGCCGCCTCTCTGACAACTGCCGCGATGTTCGGCATTGCCCTGATCACAGGGACTTTGCCACCAATCCTCTTCTCGATGCTAGCGGTCGTGTACCCCGCAGCGACCGAAACGACTAGCTTGCTGTCCTTCATCACGGGCTTGATCTCGTCGAGGACATGGGACATGATCTGCGGCTTGACAGACAGCAGGACGACATCGGCCCAGGTCGCGGCTTCGACGTTCGAATGCGATGCCTTGATTCCATGCGCTAGGCCTCTGATGTGCTCCAGTCTCTCCTTCAACGGCTCAGCGATCATCATGCGCTCGGGGGTCGCCCACTTTGTCTGAAGAATGCCCCTGGCGAGGGCCATGCCCATATTCCCGCCACCGATAATCGCTATCTTCTTGCTGTTCATGTCCATCCAGCCTCGGATACTTTCATGTCCACATTGACTGAAGTATATAACAAGGCTTGTACAACGTTGAACGTTCGCAGCACACCAATGCCAGTACCCCATTTCTCCAATATGCCCTTAAGCGTTCGCTCGAAGATTTATCCGAAATGACCACATTCCAGGTTCAGAGGCGAATCCGAGGAAACAGGATGTCCAAGGAGATCAAGTACGAGTCCACTATCACATGCCCGAAGTGCGGTTTCAAGAGCACTGAACGCATGCCGACGGATTACTGCCAAATAGTATACCAGTGCAAGAACTGTGGACATATCATGACTCCAAAGCCGGGTACTTGCTGCGTTTTCTGCTCATACGGTGATGTGAAGTGTCCCCCGGTTCAGGAGCTAGAGATGTCGGTAGAATGAGCCTGTTTCCTCGTTTAGGCGATATTGAGCCACAAATGGACCTCTCTGTAGGCTTCTTGAGTGAGAGGTTGGCCCTCCGTGTAAAGTAGGAACTGGAGCTTCCATGTGCCTGGAGCCGTCACGTCGAATTCGAATGTCTGGTTGTAGTACTGCAAGTGCTGGAGCGAGAGGTTCTGTACGATGCCCTGGTGCGGGTCCAGCGAATGAGTCTGAGCCCAGTCGATGGAGTACTGTGAGGCAGTCGTTGAATTGTCAGTACTGTTCGTGAGCACGATCATGAGCGTGTAGTTCTGCGCCCTGTGCTCGAATGATTTGATGGACAGGAGGACTGTCGCGTCCTGCCCCGCAGTCAGGTTCCTTGGGTAGTCGGTTGCCATTCCTCCTGGGCCCAGGATCGCCAGCTGCGTGAACCTCTCACCCACCCTTGGGGTCGCTATGGCCCATGTGAGCACAACGACGGACGCTATCAGCATGACGACGATCCCGATCGTGAGGATCTTGTCTACGAGCGGCATTCCCCTGAAGTCCATTTCGAAGTTGACCACGATGGCGAACCTCTCATCCGAGGGAAGGCGCATCCTTCGGTACCATCCCACAAGAGAGACGCCGATGATGAAAGCGGACACGGTCGCGAGTATCGGGTCCAGTCTGATCCCCCAGGGTGTGAAGTTGAGCGCAAGACCGATCAGGGGCACGATGGCAATGCTCAGGCCGAAGCTTAGCGCGACTCTCTCGATCCCGTCGATCTGGTCATTCTCGGGGAACAGCGCCGCAGAGGCGGCATATCCCGGCAGGAAGAGAACGAAGATGAGGCCAAGGACCTGCCTCACCGCATTGTCTGGCGCAAGATACACGAGTGCGATAAGGATGAGCGCGAGCAACATGCAAGTCAGAAGATCGTAAGGTCGGTCTCGGACCTCGAAGTGGATTCTCCAGGGCCGTTTTTCGCGCTCTGCCATGACTGCTCCCTTGTGAAACACGTTACCGTATATGAAATGTATCGCGTCCGAGGACAGGATATTATAGAGCGTCGCCTCATTTCGATTTCCTGCAGAAGACGGGCAAGGTCTTCATGCAAGATAGGTGCGCACTTTGCTGGTATCACACAAGATATTCATCAGCATGCTCGCATGGACCATCATATCCATCCTGATCTCGTTGTCCGCCGGCATCGAGGTTCTGGCCACGCTTGAGCTCATAGGACTCCTTGTGATAAGGGAGCTCACGGACGGCTTTCTGACCAACGAGACCCGGCAGCGCATGGACTTCTTCATCTATGCCGGCCTAGTGCTCTTCGTAGTGGTAGTGCTCAGACGCGTTTGGCTTGTCCTTTCATGATTATTTCTGTTCGAGCATTTTGCCGTGTCGTTCTCTCTCTCGCAAAAGGTATCTGACAAGGCCAGTCCGCCATTCGGGATGCTCATGCATGGACATCTCGAGGAGCTCCTCCTTGGTCATCGCCTTGATCGGAGAAGGGGCCTTTTGACGGAAGAACCCGAGTCCGAGCGCCTCCGATATCATTGCAAGCCAGGTCCTGATCCTACGAACGGTCCAAGACACCGTCCTGTCCACGACGTCTGTGAAGATCCACAGGGTCAGGAAGAAGGCAAGGAGCGCGATCATGATCTTCGCGTTGTCTGACACCTGTCCGGTGAACTTCATGGTGACGGCAATCGGATCGAAGAATGTGCGATGGCTTTCGTCGAAGAAGACCGCCGTCCTCCCGTTACAGACCTCATCGATGAGGTTTGCTCCGAAGATACCGTTGTCCATTTGATCTGCCATCCCATTTATAAGAAGGCTCGGGTCGGACAACAGGAGAATCACACCCGATCCAAGGTGCTCCCGTGCAACGACGGGGAATGGACCTCTCGGCTCTCCCCATTCCTGGAGTCTGTTGCCATTCGTGTCCAGCCAGCTGGCGATGCTGGAGGATGCGATGGTCTCCGTGTCCCCGCCGATCGTCAATGATGATGGGTAGTTCAGCAGGAGTGTGCTTACGTTGTCCGTGCTTGGGTCGACTCTGAGATCGTAGACGACGGAGAACTCAGGCTGCTTTTCGAACGATAGGTCCATGACGAGCTGGTTCGAGAACTGCGAGACCGCCCCCATCCCCGATAGCAGACTGTTCCCAGTGCCGAAGTCGTCCGCTAAGAGCAGCTCTCCCCCGTTCCTAACGAAATTCCCGACGATCTCTCCTTCTGACGATGTGAAAGTCTTTCCCGGGCCGATCACTACCAGCGCGCTTGTCACGGGGTCGAGGTCGATCTCATCGAGACCGAGCTGAGTGATCGTTATCTCGGTCCCAGAGGATTTGACCTGGAAGTCCGGGACGAACTTGCCGGCTTTGTATGTCAAGATCGCGATCTTGCTGGTACCGTTCCATCCGGAGTTGAATATGGAGAAGTCCGCCGAGGTGGAGACTATCGGAGCCGCCATGCTGACTATGAGCAGGACGACAGCGATTGCGATCGCCCCGACCGCTGCGAACCCTCTTCGCACCCTAACCTGCATTCGAACCCTCCGCTGGCTTGACCCTCACTAGGTCCGTGAGAGCCGTGCTCATCATGACCGCATCGTCGTCTGATAGTGATGTGCCGGAGTACAGCGCGCGCTCGAAGAGGATCGTGGCTCTGTCCACAGGCCTGACCGGGAACCCGAGTATCTTCAGGATCCTGGCCACTTCCCAGTGGGTCATGCTTGTCTTAATTGCGATGTTGGCCTTTGCGGAAAGGAATGCCAACAATCGCTGATAGTACCAGACGATCCTCTCGTTCGCATTGGTCGGCCCTCCAGCTGCCTGGAAGACTTCCCTAGCCATCTCCGCAATCTCGGATGCGGAGGCAGCCGTGGCATTCGCTCCCATATCCAATGACTCAAGGACTTCAGCTCTTCCTGGTCGGAGACGCTTCCTCTTGTCCCTGATCTGCATGAGTCTGATGGCGATCGCGGCCACCATGAGAACGAGCAGCCAGAAGAAGTACGCGTACTCTCCGATGAAGAGATACGGGATGGAATCTCCCGGTCCGAACGACCATCCGGGTATGATCGGCCAGAACGGATACTTCACTAGCATCTGGCCGTACACTGTGAAGCTCTCTTCATCCTGGGAGTACCTCCAGATGCTCTCACGATGTAGGAATGCAGCAACAATCGTGTGCGCGCCTGTGGTCATCGTCTCAGTAGACACGGAGAATGTGAATTCTCCGTTCGGACCCGTAGTCAGATTCGAGACAACGATTCCGTCGATCGAGATGGTCATTTGCTGATCCGGCATCGCTGTGGTTCCATTCGCGACCAGCGTTCCGTTGCCGACCACATGGTATCCGTGGAAGTATCTTGTTTCAAACAGGTTCAGGTTCACGGTTGTCGGAATGTCGATGATGAAGGTGACGACCTCTGAAG
>CAZTFD010000043.1:0-9982 GCA_964612225.1 uncultured Thermoplasmata archaeon
CAAGGACCTGTTCGATCCGACTCCTCTGAGCGTCGCAGCCGCAGACAAGCTGCACGGCAAGGAGATTTCATACTGCAATGTGATCGACCTCGATGCCGCCCTGGCAATTGTTTCCGATTTCGAGAAGCCGACGGCGGCCGTTATCAAGCACACGAACCCGTCGGGCGTGGCATGTGCAGCTACGATTGCTGATGCTTTCAGGACCGCATACAATGCGGACTCTCTGAGCGCGTTCGGATGTGTCGTCGGCCTCAACAGGCCAGTGGACATGGAAACCGCCAAGGAGATCGGAAGCCACTTCGTCGAAGCCGTGATCGCGCCCAGCTACGAGCCGGACGCGGAAGCCCATCTGGAGGCGAAGAAGAACATACGGCTTCTGAGGACGAACGTTCCGATAAAGAGGGGCGAAGGCAGGATGTTTATGACGAAGGTCAAGGGCGGTCTGCTCGTCCAGACGGATGCCTACGTCGAGGTCGACAAATCCAAGCTGAAGATCGTGACGAAGAAGAAACCGACTGACGAGGAGATCGACGCGATGATCTTCGGCGTCAAGATCTGCAGGCACATCAAATCCAACACCATCCTCCTAGTCAAGGGCGAGAGGACGGTCGGGGTAGGCGCAGGCCAGATGAGCAGGGTAGACTCGGCCAAGATTGCCGGGATGAAGGCAGGCGACGAGGCGAAGGGCTCAATCCTGGTATCAGACGCCTTCTTCCCGTTCCGGGATGGTGTGGATGCGGCCGCCAAGGTAGGCGTGTCGGCCATCATCCAGCCAGGAGGGTCCGTGAACGACGCTGAGGCCATCCAGGCAGCTGACGAGCAAGGCATCTCAATGGTCTTCAGCGGGCTCAGGCTATTCAAGCATTGATATCTCGAACAGCCCGGAAACCCCTTCTATCATCTTCCATCCTGCGCAGTCAATGATGTACAAGCGCCAGACGACGGACGTAAGTCTTGCTGTGTAGAGCTTCACAATCAGCGACGCTACTCGTCCCTGCTCCACACGAGCGACGCACCATCTCCCTCAGCCGCCTCACGCTCGAAATCGAAAGGCACCCACTTCGGCTTGACGAGGACTCCTCTCATATGCTTGATGCGGACGAATCTTCTGAAGTTCTCGTCCACCCTGATCTCTAGCAGGCTGTCAGATATGGACGCCAGAAGTGCTATCTGATCCTCATCCAGGATCCCTTTGTGCACGACTGAGGTCATGGTCCCACTGAACTTAGCCATCGTGCACACATCCTTGTAGAACCTGCCAACGGCGTTGGCGTCATGGTGCATGAAGAAGGGCGTCAATGAGTCCACGAGAACCTTAACAGGGGGATCTCCGAGGCTCTCAATGCTCTTCGTGAGGGCCTCGAATATACTACTCAGATCGTCCATACTCTCAACACGCACGATCCCTGGAAGGTGGACCGCCGTGTTCGACGGTGTGTATGCATCGATTATTGTCAGCCTGCCGTCCCGCAGGTAGGAGTCCGCATCCACTCCGAACTCCAGCATCTGCTTGCGGACCTGGTCGGGGGAGGTATTGGCTTCGAGAAAGGCTAGACGCTCTCCCGACTTGAGATAAGAGGCACCGAGGTAGCAGCAGAACTCGAACATCCCTGCACTCGGGTCCCCTACGACAAGAACCGTGTAGTTCTCTGGGAACATGAGCCTCCGTGGATACTATCGCGGGCGCGCGCCTCACAGTATCGGGACGAGCTTCGGCCTGAAGTCTCCTGAGTCCGGGTCGGTCATGGCACACGGAGAGGTGAACGGCTCTTCGCCTCTGATGACAGTGACGCCAGACGTCTTGTCGATCCTCAAGTGGGTATGTGCCAGATCGGACAGTCTGCTGGTCGATTTCACGGAAGGCGTCACCGTCGCCACGAACACGCCGTCGTTGTTCAGAAGCGAGGTCAGGAACTCCATCATGCCGTCGAGCACGCCCGGGCCATAGATCGACTCGAGCGAGTCGAATCCGATGATCGAGAGTACAGGAGCGCCGGTGTCCCTGAGAGCGTATTGGACGTCCTGCCACTTCATGTCAACTCTCACGTCCTCGCCCTCGAGTGTCATCGCGAACTTCTTCATCGCTCCTGAGGGCGCATGTGGCTCGAGTATCCTGATATTCCGGTCGAAGGTGTCGGCGTCCATGAACCCCAGCAGCTCCTCCCTCGCGGGCTCAGCCCCTGTCTTCTTGGTGGGTATCCAGGCTACGCCTCGATCTTGGGTCGCGAAGTTGCATATGATGGCGTTCTCGATCGCCCCGGAGGCGATCACAGGCACACCTGGGCTGAGCTCGATGAGAGTTATTGTGCCCTTTCTGAGCCCGCCTTCTAGCATGATATCCAGGTCGGCTATACCGGTAGACACATGCTTCGAGTCGCAGTCCTCGAGAGGCAGGAACTTCTTGGGCTTGTCGGGCTTTGTGTACCTCGAGTACTCGAATGTCCGGACCCTCCCGCCGAGCAGGGTGTAGACGTATTTCGGCTGCCTGATCTCGCATCCTCTGAGCTTGAGTATGTCCATCTCCCTGATCCTTCTTCCAGTCGTGCTGTTCAGACTGAGATAGATCACGCCGTCGCCAAGGTAATCCAACAGCGGGTCCGGGGTCTCTAGGACATATACGATGTTCGTCCCGCAGCCCTCAACGAGGTCTCTCTGGAGCGCGTTGATCATCCTCGAGGCTGGAACACCGTACTTCTCAGCTAGGGCATCTATGCTGTCGATGACGACCAGCGTGCGCTCAGGCAGCGCCTTGTCAACGACATCGTAAGCCATCTCTATCTCGGGCATCATCGCCCCGACGGAGACCACTAGCTCGCCCTCTCCTCCGGGCTCGGCGATGGATTCCTCTCCGCCGCTCTCGATGATCCCCTGGAGCCTCATCAGCTCCTTCCTGGGGGACTTGACCTTCTCGCTCCTGAGCTCGCCCTTGATCTGGGCCAGGCCAAGCAATATCTTCTCGACCTGCTGCTCCGAGTCCGCCTTCTTCCTGATCTTCCTTCTGGCCTTGAGGATCTCCCCTTCCCTGACCTTGTCCAACAGCCATGGGAACTGGTTGAAGAGTGATTGGTCAGAGACCCTTGTTGACATGTAGTAGCTCTGCTGCACGGCTGCGAGTTCCTCGATCGTCTGAAGAGCCATCGTGGTCTTGCCCGTGCCCGCCATGCCCCTTAGTATGAGGGAGTGCCCTCCTGGACTCGACAGGAACTTGACTATCTCCTTTGGAAATGTCGCTGTCCCTACAACTCCTGCGTCCTTCTTCTCTGCCATTTCATCACATCTCCTTGGTTTCGACTACCGTTCCTTGGGCCTGAGGAGTCCTCCGGCCAATGCGTCTTCCTCTTCTTCTTCCTCGATGAGCTTGATCTCCTTCCACTCGCCCCCGAAGTCCTGGATCTGCCCCGTGACCATCTGGAACCTGACTCTGAGCTTCCCGCCCTCGAAGAAAATGTAAGCGTTCTTCAGCTGGGAGAGATACAGGACTATCCTCTTGCCCTGCTGCGTAAGCGCGCGTTCTACCGGCCTTAGAAGCCCGGCCTTCTCCAGGACATGGATCCTCCTGTAGCACGCGGCTATGGGTATGTTCAACTTAGCGCTCAGCTCGAGCGCGTGCTTCGGTTTTCGGGAGCACGCGACCAGAATCTTAGCCGCGTAGGTATCCATGATGAGTCTTGATGCCTCAATAGGGTCCAATCCTCGGCCTCCGTTTTGTCATCATCGCGCGGATAATCTGACGAACGACCTTGTCTGGGGGGATCCTACGCGACGCGGACGAGAGTGTGCTAAGCTATTGTGTGCGAATAGGCTACCACAGTTTAAATCCTTTGTGCCCGACGCGAAATGACCGGGCACGGCCAGATGCCGCTAGTCGGAGGCTCACGCAATCATTATAACCATCATCAGCGCGTTCGAGTGGCTGTTCTGGCTCAAGGACGCTGAGGTGTTGCACACGAAGGGGTACAAATGCAGGTGCGGCTACATGACGGTGGCCAAGAAGCTGAGATGCGCCAAGTGCGGCAAGCAGATGAAGCCAGCAGACTGGGCGGACAAAGGCAAGGTCTTGTCGTTCACATATCTCAAGGCCTTGCCCGAGGGTCTTTCGGATCCGTACAATCTAGCCCTGGTCGAGATCGAGGAAGGACCCAAGATGGTCTGCTGGACCTCGGGCAGACTGAAGGAGAACGATATCGTCGCCGTCGAGCAGCACGATGGGAAGTTCTTCTGCGACCCAGAGGGCATGCTCAATCCCAAGCTCGAGCAGGACAATCTCAAAGCTTGATGAATTCCATCTCCGCCAGCGCGAACGACGGTCCGAGCGCAGATATCTTGGTCTTCAGCACTTCCGACAAGTCCCCCTTGGACTTGGTTGATGCATTCCTGATGTCGATGACGAGCTCGCATGTCATGCGCTCGTAGTAGACTAGCACGTTGGTGTAGCCTGCGAGCACGTTGATGCTCTCATCGCCAAGAACCTTCATTACCTCGTGTATGGCACCCGGCCTGTCGGGCAGGTCGATTACCAGCTTCAGGAGCTTGGAGTCATCGTTGAGGAACGCAATCGACAGTATCCACGCATCGGGTTCGCCTATGAGCATGATCGGCGAGGAGCTCTTGCCGAGGAAGTTGACATACGCCTGCGGCAGCTCGAACACACCGTCCTTGATGACGGAGGCTTTCTTCTCGGTCTTTCTGAGGGCTTTCGTCTTTATCTTGTTGTTATCGACAGCGGCGCCCTTTGTGTAGCGCGTCGCAAGGTCGGACGCCTCGACGCAAAGGCAGTCTACCATCGCAAGCCCCGAGTCGTTATGAGCTTTCGCGTCGTCGAACTCCTTCTTGAGAGCCGCGGAGTCGCCGAAGAAAGATAGGTCCGCGAGCATCTCCCACACCATCACGACGTTCGGGATCGAGCTCACGGTCTCAGAGTTCAGGATATCTATGTTTCTCGACTTGAGGAACTGGGCAGCCTGGGCCAAAGCACCAGGTTCGTCGCGTACCTGGAATGTAACGTATGCGATCTCCCTATAGTTCTCAGGGCCGAACGGGGACAACACGATCTCAAAACTGCTCTTGCTGTCGATCTCGTACTTGAACATGGAGCTGAAGACCTCGCTTCCGTCCACGAGTCCGAGAGGCTCGCCGACCTTACGGCTGATCGTTATCTTGCCCGACTCCATCCGCCCGAAATCCCAGAGCTTCATCGTGCTCCCCCTGAGGTCTAAGGGCGAATCCCTGAGATAAACATGTCTAGGACATGGTGGGAAGTTGCAGAAGGGCGACTTAAGATCAAACAGAGAATCCCAAACAGTCTTCTTCCGATGACTCCAATACCGTCTCTCTACTTTGGACTGAAGATGTATAGAGTGGGTACCCTGTGCTTCAATCCGGTCCAGTAGCCGCAGGTCTTGCACCTGTAGCCCATCGTGACTGTCCCCCCGTAGACCGTAAGGTTGCGTATCTTCTCCGTCTTGCCGCCGCACACGGGGCACGCGCCCGCCCTGGTCTTCATTGTCGAATCCCTCCCATGGATGTCGAGTGAAGCAAGGTCGTTAAGAATGGCCAAACGCCGGACCCGCGATCCGCTCACTGAGTAGTCGGGATCGTGCCTGTGAAGCTCCTTTAGAACGAGCTCGGTCATCTTCCTCTGGGAGTTGACGACACCGTGCCTGTGGAGGGCGTCCTTTATGGCATCCACAATCTCGGTGTCAGAAGGTTTCCGATAGGCCATTGGAAGCGGATAGCTGTCCCCTTACGAAAAGCTTTGCAGGACGGAGCCCGCTAGTGGATTGGGAGACTCAGTCCTGTCTCCTTCTGATGATGACCAGCACGAGTGCAAGGATCAGGAGGGCGGGAAGCGCGCCCGATGGAAATTCGGGTATCTCCGCCGCAGTCGTGAATCGCCACACGAAGTCAAGTTGGAGGCTATCGCCCTGCAAGTCGGTGGCATTCATGTTGATGGTCACTGTATACGTCGTCCCAGGCAGTAGACCACCGGCATCTGGCGAGAAAGTCAGTCTGTTCGAATCCACCTGGAATGTTCCCGCGACATACGGGACAATCGAGAAGGACGGTTCGAGAGAGGCGATGTTCATGGGATCGCTGAATGTGACCACGATGTCGGCGTCCAGCTGCACATCCGATGCATTGGGAGAGTAGTCCATGACTGTCGGGTTGCCAAGGGCGAGCTCAGTCTGGTAAAGCCCGAGCAACTCGTCCCAGACCGTGTCCTGCGTGAAATTCATACCCTGGAGGGGGTACGACGGGTCTCTCCATCCGGTAGGATGATAGAAGTACATCGACAGGCCGTGAGTGTGATTGACCGAAACGTCACTGTTGTCAGGATTGGTGCCGTGCGTCTCATTGAGCACGGATGCCTCGAGCGCAGCCATCACTCCCTCGGCTAGGGCATCGATGGTGGCATTGGGGGTAAGGTTGCGCAGGTTCTCGGCGAAATGGTAGATATCAATCCCGTCGTCGAACCGTGCAGCGTCGTAGGATTCTGTCTGATTCCTTGCGAGTTCGATATGGTTGATCCAGAGGCCTAGATTATCTTGGAGTTCAGTGGCCAGGGAACCGACAGCGACTACGAGCTCGTCGACAAGTCCTAGATCGACGACGGAGAGCGTGAACGACTCATTCAGCTCGTACCAGTTCGGGGTCCCCGGGAGAGAGAGGTAGTATTCGGCGTAGTGGTAGAGGATCTCATCGCCGAATTCGATGGTCGGCATGTCCGGGTTCGCTGCCAATGCAGTAAGCGGGCCGGTGTACTCGAAGCCATCATCGGGGACGTTTATCTCGGAACCAACCAGGTACCTGGCGTAGGGCATGACCTGATACGCCACCTCAATGGAGCCCATCGCGCAGGCGTCAAAGCCAAGGACATCAAGCACTAGCCCGCCATTCGCTGTCTGTGCGACATCGAGAGCGGATACGAGCTCGGACATGTTGAGATAGGCGTAGGATGACGAGTAGTCCCAAGATATCCCGTACCAGCTCCCGCCATGGTCCCACAATACCAGGGCGTAGTTCGTAGTAGTGTAGCTACCAACTCCCCAGCTGATGAAATCCGCCAGGACGCTGGGGTCGCCCATGTTGACCTCACCGATGTCTGAGAGCGCATTAGAGGCCGTCGGTGTCATGCCATTTGTGATAAGGAACCGCTTGCACGTTGTCCAGCCGCCATAGCTCTCGTCCTCACCGGGAATCCTATCGAACTGCACGACGATGTTCAATCTCGCGGTCGAACCTATGGCTGCCATCTCGAGAAAGTCCAGAATCGCGACGTCCTCGAGGTCGTTGTCACCGTCCAAATAGACCATGAAGGTCCAAGAGTTGGGCGCCCCCCGGGTTACCTGCGGAAAGACGAACGAGGACGCTCCGAGGAGAACCATCGCAAGAATCGCAATCAGTAAGACGCGGACCGTACGCGGAATCCGCGAACCGGCAGGTCGCCTCAAGACCCGATCGATGATTGGGCTTTGAGCTAGTATGTGGGGTGGATCCTGACTCACCGTCTTCTCCATCGGATGTAATGAGGTAGACGGTAGCAATAAAGTTTACCCGTCTTCATCAGCGAAAGATCGCGCCTGACCCTGACGGATATGCCATCGTGGCTTTACAAAGGCCAAGAAAATGCAAGTCTGCCCACAGCAGAGTGCGTGTCCTCGGAATCGCAAGATTTCCTGCGGCACGACGGAAGCTCAGAGCTCGAGCACAGGCAGCGCCGCTAACCATTTGAAACACGAGCAAGGAGTTCGGTTCACGCGGTCAGTCAGGTCAGTCGTTAGAAAGCAAAGCATATATGATTGCAGTAGTTACGAGCCGTCTAGTGAGGGCATGCGAGCGAAAGTCATAATCATGGGAGCCGCTGGAAGGGATTTCCACAACTTCAATGTCTACTTCCGCGACAACGCCAACTACGAGGTCGTGGCGTTCACCGCCACGCAGATACCGAACATCGAGGGCAGGAAATATCCGGCTAGCCTTGCGGGCAAGCTGTATCCGAGGGGCATAGATATCTACCCGGAGAAGGACTTGCCCGAGCTAATCAAGAAGTTCGGAGCTGAACAGGTCGTTCTAGCGTACTCAGACCTTAGTCATTTGGATGTGATGCACAAGGCGTCCTTGGTCAACGCTGAGGGCGCGGACTTCAGGCTGATGGGCATGAACCAGACTGCCCTGGAATCGAAGGTGCCTGTCATCGCGGTATGCGCCGTCAGGACAGGTTCAGGCAAGAGCCAGACGACGAGAGCCATCGCGAGCATTTTGAGGGCAAAGGGGAGGCGCGTGGTCGCGATCAGGCACCCGATGCCGTACGGGGACCTCGAGAAGCAGGCGGTCCAGAGATACGCCACATACGCGGACCTCGACAAGAACGACTGCACGATCGAGGAGAGGGAAGAGTACGAGCCGCACATAGACAAGGGGATAATCGTCTATGCTGGCGTCGATTACGAGAAGATCCTGAGACAGGCCGAGAAAGAGGCCGATGTCATCCTGTGGGACGGAGGCAATAACGACACGCCGTTCTATGTCCCGAACCTGCACATAGTCATTGCTGACCCGCACAGGGCGGAGCACGCGAGACTTTACTATCCAGGCGAGACGAATATCCGCATGGCGGATGTGGTCATTATCAACAAGGTCGACACTGCCCAGCCGAAAGACGTCGAGCTTGTGAGGCAAATCGTCGAAGAGCTCAACCCGAAGGCGACGATCATCAAAGCAGCGTCGCCAGTGACCGTCGAGAACCCGAAGGCCATCAAGGGGAAGACAGTCCTCGTGATCGAGGACGGGCCGACCGTCACACACGGCGGGATGAAGTTCGGCGCCGGGTTCATTGCAGCGAAGAACGCGGGCGCCAAGAAGATCATCGATCCGAGGCCATTCGCGGTCAACTCGATCAAGGACACTTTCGCGAAGTACAGTCACCTCGAAAACGTGCTGCCGGCCATGGGCTACGGCAACCACCAGGTCAAGGATCTCCAGGACACGATCAACGCGGCAAAGTGCGATGTCGTCGTTTCCGGCACGCCCATCGACCTGAACAGGGTCCTCAAGGCCAACAAGCCGTTGATCAGGGTCAGGTACGACCTCCAGGTGCTGAAGGGCGAGGCCAAGCTCGAGGACATATTGGCCAAGTTCTAGGGGCGAAAACGGTTAAGAGCGCCCGCGGGGATTACCGCCCCGCGGGAGTAGCTAAGCCAGGCCAAAGGCGCAGGACTTAAGGTCCTGTTTACCGGGATAGGAAATTCTGTCTCATAGGAGTCCGGGGGTTCAAATCCCCTCTCCCGCACAGGCTCCTGGCCCGTATGATTTGACTTCGAAGACAGATCTCCGATACCTTGATTGGCAACAAGTGCGATTCATGGCTATGACTCAGGGCGGCTCGCGTTCGGCTCTGTTCGTGGGAGCATCAATCGGCGGGGTTGTGTCCGTCGCAGTCCTATTCTTGACGGACTTCGGGGGATGGTACAACTACTACTACTATTCGGGCACTCGAGTATGGAGCTACATCGGAGTGGACTCTCCGATCTCACTCCTTGGAATTGCCCTGGTATGCATTCCGCTCTTCTTCGCGTTGTTTGTATCGCTGAAGGGAGCGCAGAATCCTGATTCCCTGACTGTGCGGCAGGTTGGCCAGGCGTTCGTAGCCTCTCTTGTCCAGCTTGTCTTGATCGTGATTGCAGCGATCGTGTTCGTCGCGGCCGTCGCGGATTCCGATGATTGGTGGTTCGGAACTGGGTTCTACGGGTCGGTCATCGGTGTGCTCATGATGACGATCTTCCTGAGAATGGCGAAGCAACAGTACGCTGCCTTCGCTCCTCAGGTACTCCCGCAGTACGGGCCACAAACCCAGATGTACGCCCCGCGTGGACCCCAGACATTCGTCCCACCGCCAGCTTACCCTGCCCCGCAACCGCAGTGGCAGCCTGCTCCGTCAGGAGGCACAGCTCAGGCGCCACCGCCTTCCGCGCGGGTTTGCCTG
>CAZTFD010000044.1:0-9386 GCA_964612225.1 uncultured Thermoplasmata archaeon
GTGAAGGCCTGGGACAAGGCGGTCAACGGCCTCGAGGCTTTCAGGCTCATAGAGGACAGGAGGGCCGAATCGATGGCCAAGGGCATATCGGAGGCCTGCAAGGATTCGAAGGTGCTGCTGGCCATCATAGAACTGGAACGAGCAGACGAGGTCGTGTCCCTCCTGAAGAAGGACGCCGCCTAGGGCCTCGGCTCTGAGAAGAAGAATCAAAAGGGGTTTCGAAGGTGCCCTCGAGGGCCCTTCATCCGAGAGGTTTTCTGGTCTTCACACTACGGTCAGGTTCGCGACGACCGCGATGTCGATCCACGGGTCCTTGGCCTGCCCTGTCGGCGGGTCGATCAGCCAGGACCTCACGCTGAAGTACCTATAGTACTGCGACGACCCGGTCCACAGGTTCATGTAGAAGCCGACATAGGAATTGTCGGTCCCGCCAGTCGTAGTGTAGTTGACGACCATGATGTCCGTCAAGCCGTCCCCGTTGATGTCAGCTGTATTGAACAGCGTCGGGGCAAGGGTGCTGAAGTATCCCGTTCCGACCTTGGCGCTCGAAGATACGAAGAAGGACACGGATCCCGGTGGTTCGCCCGACAGCAACGCCCAGTTAGGACCTGTCGTGTACCTGTAGACCTTCCAGACCGAGTTGGTCGCGACAGTGTCGCTGTGCTTCGCCACAACGACCTCCTTGTACCGGTTGGTCGACGAGAACGGCCCATCGATCGCGGCAGCCCTCACGCATGTCCAGGTTGTATCCGCAACGACGCTCTTCCCAATGTAGCCGCCGAACGTGTCCGTGAACACCGCAGCCATGTCGATCTGGACGAAGCTGACGATGTCGCCGCTCGTATTGGACGTGAGCGAATCCGTGAACCTCAGGTAGATTGCCTTGTTCATTACGCTTGACGGAAGGCTGTAATTGTAGAACTGCCAGCTCGCGCTGCTGATCGTCATGACGGGAATGTACGCCACATTGTCCGTCGAATACCAGACATAGAACACTTCATCCGGGGCGTGGTTGATCGCCTGGACACGGGCATACACCCTGAGCTGCTGGTCCGGGCTGTTGGTCAGTTGTAGGAACTTCATGGTCGCTATGACCCTGCCCGGGTCCGTCGGATCGAGTGTTCCATTCTCCCGGAAGCTGATCAGAGTGCCGTCCGCGGCATAGGTGGTGTCAACCGATCCGTTTGAATCGTCACCGGCGCTCATCAACGGGTTGTAGTTCTGTGCATCCTCGTCGAGGACCTTCTTGTTGCCCACTGCGGTAGTGTAGTAGTTCACGTTCACACCGTTCACGCCGCTGGCGAATGCATAGACCGTGTCTGCAGTGAGGATATCGACCATGCTGTCATTGTTCATGTCTTCAAGGTCGTAGTCGACCGTCGTTCCCACTGATACCGTCACACGGCCTTTGGTCGCCTCCTGGGGCTTCAACAGTGGATCGTAGGTGTACTTCAGGTCGTAGACCGATATCTTGCCGTTAGCCAAGACTATGAGATCTGCCCTACCATCGCCAGTCATGTCCTCGAGAGAGATCTTGGCTATCGGGCTCGTCCAGCCCTTGCCAGTCGGAGGAGTGTAGACCCAGCCATGCGATCCGTAGGTCGTGTTGTAGATCACTATCTGAGCGTTCGAGTTCGAGTAGGCGAAGTCATCGTGACCGTCGCCATTCACATCTCCGAACGCGATCCATGTTACGCGATAGGTCGTTCCGTCAGGCCTTGATATCGTGCTGCCGGACTGCCAGGTCCCGAATGTGTTCAGCGTGTTCTCGAAGAGGTAGAGCGTGTTGCTCGCGGCCTGGCCCATCAGGAGGTCCCTGTCCCCGTCCCCGTCGATATCGCCTACTCCCATTGCAGTCACGGTGTAGTCGGTCGAGGATCCCGGGGTGCTCTCAGACAGCCAGAGTACGCGTGTCGTGAACAGGTTGTTGTTCTGTATGAAGAACGCGTACTCCCTGGTGTTGAAGTTGGAGTTCCCGCTGGCCATGCCAGTCGTGCCAATGAAGAAGTCGGCTCTCGAGCCAGCGCCTACGATGAACACCTGCTCGGACAGAGAGTACATCCCTTCGTTGGTGTCGTTCAGCTTTGAGATGTAGAGGGTGTATGAGTTGTTGCCACCCCTCCATTGTACGCCGTTGTTGAGCCTGAGGTCGATGCTGAAGTTGTAGTGTGTAGCGTCAATACTTCCAATCCTCGAGATCATGTTCCCTGCCGGCGGGACGCCGTAGACCTCAGAGTTCTTGGCGCCGTCTGTGATCCTAACCTCGGTCACTGTGGGCGATGCAGGAGTATCCGTGTCCTGTACGGAGACTGTCACATAGACCCTGTAGGCATCGCTTGAGGATATCTGGAACGGATGATACCTGTCCCCCCACGGGACAGTGCACGCAGCATCCTTGTACATGGCAATCTCCGGATAGAACTGGATGGGCGAATTGGGGTCGGTCACGAAGATGGTCTTGTCGCCGCCGTAACTGCGCTGCGGCTCCCCTGTGCTGGGCTGGTTCTTCAGGGATATCTGCAGGTCATAAGCGCCGGGAGGCAGGGGAGATGTGTTGAACTGTGTCTCGTAGATGTAGATGCCGCCGCTGCCCACCAAGGGATAGAATGGCTTGGCCGCCGTCGCGCCCGCGCTCTCATTGAACAAAGGCGTGATCGCAAGACCCGTCCTTATGTCGGTCAATATCAGTCTGTTCTCGACGAACGTGTTGGTCATGACCTTGCTTGCGAACCTCACGAAGACCCAGTGGTCCTTCGCGAAACTGGTCACGATCTCGGAGATATCAGCTCTCCCCAATGCCGAGCCATTGTCGAACATCTCGGCAAAGATGCCGAACCCCTGGTTGTCGTAGAACCATCTGATGTAAGATGGCAGGTTACTGTCGCCGCTGGGCGTATCTTCTATGGTTCCTGTCCTGTTGTTCCATTGGTTCTCTATCGGCAGGACGAGGACGCTCATCACGAATGTGGACATGGATTGGTGTGGAGTGGTGTAGCTGTCCCAAGCGTGGATGACTATGACTGCACCATCGAGATCTGAGGCGTTGATGTCTTTATCAGCTATGCCTGTGAAATCCCACCTGAAGACATCCCCGTTCGACCAGTCGGGCTCCCAGTGGGAATCGGCGTACTTGGGGATCTGCATAGTGTTGATCCAAATACCAGAGGATGTGTTCAGGTCGTTGTCTTGATCAGTGATTGTCACGTACAGCGAGAAATCGTCCTCCTCTTTGACAGGGTCGGCCGTCGTGGTCGCCAAGTCGGAATCGACATATCTCTGAAGGATGCTCGGCGGGTTGCCTCCATGGCCGCCCGTAACCTGGCTGGTCCATATCGCAGAATGCTTGACGTTGTCAACAATCGTCACGGTGATAGAGCTCGTGTAAGTCGTCCCGGTTAAGGCGACCGTCCATGACTGCCCCGTCGTCCATTGAGTCACGTTCCTGAGGCCGTAAACCGGGTCGGACAAGTCGTATCTCGCATTCACATCGTCAACGTCGACCAGCATGAATACGTCCCTGGTCTGCATCACCGCGCCACCAGCGTGGGTCACGGTCAGGTTGGCGAATGAGCCCGATGGCGAGAAGGACACCGAAGCGGCGAAATCCACTTTAGTTGCCTGTTCGGGAACCGGCATCTGCTGAACGAACGCCATTATTCCGCTGAACAGGATGACGGTTATCATAAGGATCAGGATGTTGCCGACGATCTCGGATACACCTTCGTCCTCTTTCCAAGACTTCCTCTTCCTAACATCAAAGTTCATATTCTCGGTCCTCCGGGGGCGGAGAGAACACTCAGCTATTATGCGATTCAACGTGTTGGACCGTATATAAACGTGTTGAGGTCATTACCAATTACCAGTCAGAAAATTCAGTTAGGTCAGCTCGTCGCGAAAACCAGCACTGTTATATAAGCTCGCAGGCATCATAACGTACGATGCCCGAGCCTGGCCAGCTCAGCGTGAATGACAGGGTACTTCTTCATCTGTCGAGGTTCGCGACGGACATCCAACCTGAAGAGCAACCGGCCGAATGCACTCAGGCGGGGATCGCCTTCGCAGCAGGTATATCGCGCACGCATGTGCCGCGCGCAGTGCGGGGGCTGATCAGGGACGGACTAGTGCAAGAACTGACCGCGAGAGTGAAGGGGCACGAGCGGCGGATGAATGTGTACGCCATCACTTCTGAGGGGCTGAAGAATGTCGAAGACCTTTGGCGCGCAGCCCTTGACGATGTATTTTCAGTCCTCATCGATGGCGAGACCGTCCGGATGCTCGGGAAGGACATCGAATCGAAGGTAGGCAGGAAGAAGGCCCTCACGGCGATCTCTCAGATGAGGGACGGTGTCGTCCGGATTGATGAGAGCAGGCGAGTCCCCATCAAGGACCTCAAGGACGCCCCCACGCTTGATGCATTCTACGGCAGGGAGTCGGAGCTCGACGCGATCGACGATTTCATGGATTCAGAGGCTAGGATGCTAGTGATACTCGGCAATAGAGGGGTCGGGACAACGGCCCTTGCAAGGAAGTTCATCGAAGGTCTGGATGACCAGGACGCTCTCTGGATACCTCTTTCCGCAAGCTCGACTGCAAAGCACATCGAGTCCAGGCTCGTCGATTTCGGGAGGAAGGTCAACAAGAACGTGAACGGGCTCCAGGACACAATGAAGCTCGCGAACACGACCTTCGTGTTCGACGACTATTTCTCGGTCACCGAGGAGGTGGTAGAGTTCTTCTCTGCGCTAATCGACTCGATCGGTGATGCGAAGGTCATCATCACAGCCAGGCAGGAGACCCCGGCCTATAATTGGTTCTACCACAAGGAGCACGTCGATTCTGGAACCGTCCGGGAGCTCAAACTCAAAGGTCTGGACCAGGTCAGCGCCAAGAGACTCCTCGGGAACGGCTCGATCGAGGAGGATGCCCTCAGGAGGATAATCATGATGACGCACTCACAGCCCATGGTCCTGAGGATGCTAAGAGAAAAGGACTTCGACGGCTTGAAGAAGAGCACACCCTTCACAGCTGAGGAGATCCGCTATCTTCTCTTCCTCAGGGACAAGACTAAGTGAATAGAATCACCACTCGATGCCTTTGCGGGCGTTGACTCCCTCGTCGAAAGGATGTTTCCTGCTCTCGACCACGGAAACGTAGTCTGCAAGGTTTATGAACTCAAGCGGAGCATTCCTTCCAGTCAGGACGACCTCGACTCCGTTCGCCCTGGATATGAGAGCGTCCATGACATCCTCCGCGCTCACGAGGCCGAACGACACGATCGTGTTGATCTCGTCAAGAACGACGAGCTGGTAGCTGCCGCTTGACAGGGCTCTCCTAGCGTGCTCGAAACCCTCTCTGGCCCGAGCCCTGTCCTCATCTGTCACGTGCTTGGGGTCCGCGAATCGCCCCGTCCCGTACTGCGCCACGTCGATGCCGCTCACATGCCGCGCGGAGACGACCTCGCCCGTCGTCTCTCCGGTCTTCATGAACTGTACTATGCATACCTTCAGGCCGTGTCCGGCAGCCCTCATCGCGAGTCCGAAGGCAGCGGTGGTCTTGCCCTTGCCCGAGCCTGTGAGGACGTGGACCTTCCCTAGTTCGTTCGACATTTCCACACCTGAAGGCGTCTACCACTAGAAAAAACGGAGCTACCCGGATCTCTCGCCGTCCTCTGAACTCGCCTCTGCCGGCAGGGAAAACTCCCTCTCGAGCAGCCCCAACTGCTGTGTCTCTAGAGTCCTCGGGTCTATTGGGACCAGGAGGAATGCTCCGGACATCGCGACCTCCTCGTTGGTCAGCTGGATCGCCTTCATGACGGGAGCAAAACCGTTCTCCGTCACAAGGTACTCGAGCCCGTCAAGCAGCACGACCGAGCCAGGATTCGCCTTGATGAAGTCGGAGATCGTGCTGTGGATCTTCATTAGACGAGTGGGTTCGAGGCTCAGCACACCGCCGCTAGGCTTGGACGACTTCGCGATCCACATGATGGGACAGTCCAAGCTGTATAGCTGCTGTACACGGCTGGGGTGGGAACGAGTTATCACGAGGCCGCGCCTGCCCTCTGATATCAACTTCTTGAAGGCGTCGAAGGCGCGGACTACGCCCTTATCTGTGAACAGGTAAGAGCTCCCGCTTTTCAGAGTATGATCCTCCTCGCTGCTCATGAAATGGATCTACCTCAGGCCAGCCTGGACTGCGAGGCCCTCGTCAGTTATGTCTATCAGCTGCCTGCCCGTCGTGTGCTTCGTGCCCCTCATCTTGAGGACCTCGAGGAACTTCCGCCTCACCTTCTCCTCTTCGGGGTAGGACAGCATGACAACACCGTCGACCATGTACGATTCTTGGCTGTGCGATATGTCGTCGTAAGACAGCTCAGCAGTGACAAGCGCGAGACAGTTGAACGCCTTGAGGTAGGCGAAGAGCTCGTGCATGAACTCCCTGGTCTCCCCCCTCCACTGCAGCATGTCGGTCATGGGGGTGATGGGGTCGATGACGATCCTGATCGGCTGGTACTGCTCAATCTTCTTCTTGATTATGTTCAGCATGTCGCTCGGGTTCTTCATCAGTGTCGGGCCGATATCGATGAAATTCACGACTCCTTTCTCGACGAGCTCTTGGCTGTAGAACGAGAAGGATGACAGGAATTTCTGGACGAGCCATTGCGGTTCGGATATGGCAGTTATGTAGAGTCCCTTCTCGCCCTCTCGGGCGCCGTGGAAGAGGCTCTGCACCGCGAGCGTGGTTTTGCCGGTACCAGGCTCACCTGCGACCAGGATCGCGGATGGGAACGGAAAGCCCCCTTGGAGCATGCCATCAAGTCCAGGAATGCCCGTGGTCTTACGCGTCATCTCAGAGCACCTCCGTGTCAATTACGAACACGCACTTCTCGTCTCCCTTGGAAACGCACTTGCGCTCATGGCAGTAGACGTCCTTACCCGCCCGCTCCTCGAACACCTTAGCAAGGATGCCTCTGAGCATGTGACACGTCGGCGAATCGGAGTTCGACGCCTCGATCGATCCAACGACATTTATCGTGTCGCCCTCAAAGGTGATGTCAGTGACCCAGCCCTCCTTGACCAGGGATTCCTTCAGTCTGGTTAGCTCCGTGCCCGAGCTCCTGATGAGCCTGTCACCAATGATGCGGCCGCTCCTGTAGAACATCCCGTGGGATGCGAAGGTCATGACGGTTTCGTACAACCTCTTGATCTCGACAAGCTCCTCTCTGCGGAGCTTAATGCTGCGCTCTGGTTGCTCCATACAATACACCTGGTCCGGGGAGTCATCTATCTATAAATCGGGACTTATAACTTTTGGTACGAGTTCGCTGGGCGTACTGGCTGGCTCAAACAGATTAATGTAGTGCCTCATGCTTCTGACGGACCGTGATTGAGGTCGAGTTGAAGTATCGGTCCTCTGGCAACGAGAAGATAGAGAAGGCGCTTGTCAAGCTCGGGGCCAAGAAGATCTCCAGCGGACCGATGGAGGACATCTACTTCGCACATCCGTCCAGGGATTTCGGGAAGACGGACGAGGCACTGCGACTAAGAAAGCGAGAGGACGGGGCGGAGCTGACCTACAAGGGGCCCAGAATTCATGCGGACGGGGCGAAGGCGAGAGAGGAGATCACCCTCAAGACGGACAATCCCCTGACAATTCAGAGGATAGTTGAGAGGCTGGGGTTCAAGGAGTCTCATGTCCTGAAGAAGACCAGGATCAGCTACCTCTTGGACAAGCTCAGAGTCGACATCGACGACGTGGAAGGACTGGGCGAGTTTGTCGAGCTCGAGGTCTTGACGGAGTCCCCTGAAAGATCCAAGCAGCTCCTTGAGCTCGCAAGAGCCGAGCTCGGCCTGGAGAAGTTGGAGCCGAGAACGTACCTCGAGATGATCCTAGGGAATCAGTCATGATCGGCTGCGCATGAGCATGATACAGAAATGGAAATAGACGGAGCATCTACTCCGTCTTTGCGTTTCCGGACTGGACTTCTTCTGACCGTCAGATCGCCGAGACTTCAGAGCTTGTTGATCTTCTCGGTCACGAATGTCTTGATTGCCGGGTCGTCAGGGATCGTTATGGATTTCTTGTACTTCTCGCTTCCATCAGGCAGGAAGTACCCCCTGGACACTGAGATGAATTCGCTGTCCCCCTCGTCAGTGATCGCCTTCTTCCGTGCCACTTCCAAGAAGTTGTTCTTTCCAAACGGTATCTTCTCGGCGCTCAACGTTTCAAACCGCACTTTTGTCTCCTTCTCATCGTCCATTCGGTTGCCTCCGCGAAATAGGCGGCTCTCGAATATTGTCAACTGATATAAACTTTCGTCGCTGCGGGCAGTCCATCAGGATAACAATGAACCAGTCTGGACGTTGACACGGTATTCGAGTTCTCGAGCGTGCTCTCAGCGACGTCGGCTCATATTCCGACCAGCATCCGATTAGAGTACGATAATGTAATATAGAAAGGACATGGTTTGCGCGCCTTGTGTCTGTGGACCCTGGGCCAGTCACCACATCACCAGCACCTGAGTACTGCACGAATTGTGGCGCGGAGATACCGCCGATGGGGCACTACTGTCCTGTATGCGGCGCGCTGAAGCCATCCGCCAGATATGCCGGCATGCCAATTGCGGGGGACAGGCGCCACTGGGTCCCTCAACCTACCTACTACAGGCAGACAAAGCTGAACTGGAGAGTCATCGTCAAGGGGCTGTCGGCCTTCGCGATGATCACATTCCTCATCCAGGTTCTCGCCTCGCTCTTCACACTGATCTACGGGATCCACCTGGTGGTTCCGGACATACTAGACGTCTGGTCAGGATTCACTCTCTTCCTGGTCATCCCCGTCATTGTGAACATCGTTTCCCTTTCGGGCTATGCCCTGCTTGCATGGTATTTGTTCCTAGTTGGAGCGATAGTGTCCGCATGCGCTTGGGTTCTGCTCAGCGGATACAAAGGCTTCGTGAAAGAGCTCACAATGACCGGGAAGTCTCGAGAGCACAGTGCCATCTTCGAGACCTGCGGCCTGATGTTCGCGACGCTCTTCTTCTCCCTCCTAGTCGTTCTCCTGATAAATCCATCAGAGGCTGATGTACCCAGCACGGGCACTCTCACGGAGAATCTCTTCTTGCTGGCCAATGCGTCCGTCTGGGAGGAGATCGCAGTCCGCGTCATCCTGATCGGACTGCCGATGGTCGCCGTGGATCTCGCGCGGAGAAACTATCGCAGAAAGGCCTATTCCTATCTCCTGGGAGGCGGATTCAAGTTGGGGATTCCTGAAGTGGCGCTGATCATCATCTCAGCTGCGATATTCGGGTTCGCTCACTACCTAGGCGGATGGGGCTCATGGAAGATTGTACCCGCTGCAGTAGGTGGATTCGCATTCGGATACCTGTT
>CAZTFD010000044.1:9410-9767 GCA_964612225.1 uncultured Thermoplasmata archaeon
CCTGTTCCTGAAATACGGCATAGCTGCTTCGATCATGTTGCATTTCGGAACCGACTACCTGGGCATGCCACTGGATGTCTTCAGCTCCTACGGGTTAAGCATACTGTTGGGCCTGGCGATTCTGATCTGGCTTGGCTTCGGACTACTTTTCTTTGTGTACTACACCGTCAGGGTCGGCGAATTCTTTTCAGGCAAGAAGTATCTGGATGGAGGGTCGGCTCCGACCGCGACCCCTTGGAGTGATCCGAGGATGCAGATGCAGGCCTACTATCAGCCTCCAATGGCACAGCAGACCGTCCAAGTCCATTACGGTCCAATTCCAGGGCAGGCACCGCCTCAACCCCCTCCCCAGCAAAG
>CAZTFD010000045.1:0-9656 GCA_964612225.1 uncultured Thermoplasmata archaeon
TGGTCCCTGCCTTAGCGTTGATGGTGCTTGGGGTGTTGACGTTGGTCTACGAAAGGCATTCCCACATGCATGAACACGTGGAGGTTGCGCATACCCATATCCATACACACAGAGATTTGACTCATAATCACTGCCATACTGAACCGGTCCGTGAACCGCACAATCATGAACACATACACCGAGCTGCCGTTCATGATCATTCACATTGGCCTGATATCCATCACAGGCATCCTCATGATTGACTGCTTTCAAATCACAACGGGGCCATTTCATCGCTTCAGACTTACTTGGAATTGGACGTTGGCCAATATTGTTGTTGAGTTACGTGTTCGCAGGTCAATGGATGCGAGGTAGCTGGACCAGCAGCTTTGGCAATGTCATCCTAGTTCAAAAGCGGCAATTCCGAAGACATTGCTGGTGCTAGTACTGTATCTAGGCTTTCCTCTGATCATGAGTGGAATGCGCCATTGATTCAGTCGAGGTGTCTCTTCCATGATTCTCAGAGCAGCTCGGTTGCTTGAGAAAGACCCAGAGTATATCTTCCCGTTGCCTATACTTGAGAGAACGGTCCTGAAAAGTGCCTCGGCATCGCTGGCTTCGTCAGTCAGACAGACCCAAGGTCCCAGGTTGTAGCCGACGTGGTCTGGTCTGGCGAACACGAATCCCTCGATTCTGCCGGAGCGCTCTATCTTGAAGGCGTGCTGAGGGGCCTCATCGTAAAGTAGCCTGATGAGCCTGTCTCTGTCGTCTCCGAATAAGCTCCGATCTATCTCGACTACCTCGTCCAGATCGGATTCGACGAGAGGAGTGCAAATTGCGGATGGGGATCGGTTGAAGTGAGCGTCTAGTTTCGAATGCATGCATGTGATCTCGTCACGGATTTCGAAACCATATCTTTGGTACAGCCTCACAGCTTCCTGTGTTGCCAGGACGAGCATAGATTCCACGGCTTTGCTCGACATGTAGTTTACTGCAGCACGCACAAGTGAATGCCCAATCTTCCTCCCTCTCCCCTTCTTCGAGACAATGAGATGACCAAGGACACCTGTTCGCCCGTAAGTTACACACGTAGCGAATCCAAGAGGCTCTCCGTCGTCGAAAATGAAGCTGCCCTCGGGATCCATCCTCAGCATCACCTCGAGTTCTCTGGCCGTGTAGAACCAGCCCTCCTCTTCTGTGAGGGAGACGGCGAAGCCGAGGTCTTCCTTTCCCAGTATCCTTATGTTCATTCCTCTCGAGGTCTCCGGTGCCGTGAGGATGATAATCCAATCAATATTTCATTATCGCGTTCAGATCGCGATTCGTCTCATCATCCAACGGAAGGGCTGGTCGTCCGTCATACCTGGCCTTTAGGTTTCTTAATCATCCTCGCAATCTGTTTCTCATCGGGTTTCTGCAGAAGCACCACCATGGTCGTGCCCTTCGTGTGGTCTTCCTTGACCCTGTTCTCTGCCCAGACTCTGCCACCGCTGGCATTCGCAATGAACCTCACGACATAAAGGCCGAGGCCGGTGCCAGAGACTGAGGTATCAGCTCGATGGAACCTCTCGAAAACCCTTTCCTTCTCGTCATCCGGTATCCCCTTCCCATTATCCGATATCCCAATCCGCCAGTAGGTCTGCCCATTCTCGATGACATTCTCAATCGCTATGTCTATTACAATCTCGTCGTGCCTGTCGTATTTGATAGCATTCGTCAGAAGGTTCGTGAACATGCTCGTAGCGAGATCACTGCATTGGACATAGCGCGGTTCTGTCGATCTGTCAAGATTCACAACCACCCTCTTGTCCGAGAACATCCTTTTTGCGTCCTCGATTGCTTCGGCAATTACGAGAAGGACATCCTTGATCGTTGCATCTTCATCGTCAATCATCTTGATCCTGGACAAGTCCCTGACCGATGACGACAACTCAAATGCTCCCTGGATCTCCTTTGTGATCAAGATAAGATCCTTGCGGTCATCGTCCACGATCTTTGGCGACTTCCCCAACTTGTTCAAGAAATGAATGGCCGAGAAAGTATAGTTCATTATGTCATGGGACAGAAGGTCATTCAGGAACTCCGACTCCGACCTCGCTTCCTTGACCTGCTGTTCCATCAACTTCCTCTCGGATATGTCCTTGATCACGGCCTCGATGCATTTTCCGGGTAGGAGGTCCGCAAACCTCGCAGTCATCTGGCCTGTAAAGTCCGATCCATCCTTCTTTGTGAACTCCATTTCTAGTCCATGTATCGTCCCCTCTTTCTCGAGGAGCCATGTGATCTTGTCCCAAGCCTCATCCTTACCAGCCAAGATCGCCGAAGCCTTGATGTTGAGGGCATCTTCGATGGTCTCGTATCCAAACAGTCTCAAACCTGCAGGATTCAGTGAGTTGATCCTACAGCCAGAGGTCATTATGACGATGGGGTCCGGGGATATGGCCATGAGTGACTTGTAGTTGTCCTCTGACCTCCATAGGTCCTCCGTCCTCTTCCTGATCTGTCTCTCAAGCGACAGGTTCAGTCCCTGCAGCTCCAAGTTCTTGACAAGAATTTCCTCGTTTAGCTTCAACTCGTGTTCGGCAATAGAGCTGTTCGGCCTGTCGAACTTCGGAAACCGTTTAGTGAGCTCTGACACTGGGCCAATTACGAACCTGCACTCCTTCTTGCCCTCCGCCATGCATTCCATTTCGAATGCGAACATATCGGAATCCAGAATTGAGGGCTCTCTGAAAGCCATCCGGCAAATGCAGGATAACATTCCAGAGGAATAGGAGCAAATGGGTTCCCTTTGAAGGGCGTTATTCTCAAGGAAGGACCAGGCCTCGACTGCATTCGTCGATTCGATCTCCAGAACCTTGGTATTCAGATCAAAACAGTCTACCTTGAATTCACCATATCCGCGGAGCGAGTAGAGCTCCAGCATCTTCTTGACTGCCTCGATTGGGTCGTCTGAATAGCTGACGTCCGTCAGGCCCGACAGAAACTCTCTGGTTCCTTCCAGACCCGCTTTGAACATGAAATCCTTCTCGAAGAATCCGATGTCTTCCCTGAGCGTCTTCTTCAGCGCGTACAGTCCGCCGGCCGCATCCATCATGACCGATCTCTTGCCGACAAAGTCCAGCCTGCCGCTACTTATTGATACGAGAGGCGCGGATACGCCCTTCTTCGGCTCCTCGTCCGGCAGTCTACATCACCTCGACATCGCCCAGATGCCGCCGACGGCCATCCGAACCCTTCTGCAGCCGGGGGGTTCACCACAGAGGCCGGCGATTCAGACATCGTAGCTCAGCGTATATACTTTCTGAAACGGGATGCACCTGAAGAAAACGACTCATGTGCCTTTGGTGGCAGAGCGAATCGCCTCAGCGACTCTTAGCGCCGCTATGGTCTCCTCCACATCATGTACACGGACGATGTCCGCGCCACTCTCGATAGCGAGTACCGCAGCCGCAATCGACCCTTCGAGCCTATCGTCAGTCGGGCTCCCTGTTAGCTTCCCAATGAACGATTTCCTCGAGACGCCGATCACGATGGGCTTTCCCAGGACTTTCAGCTCCCGGAGTCTTGCGATAATCTCCAGGTTGTGGTCCATCGTCTTTCCAAAGCCAATTCCGGGGTCCACCATTATCTTCCTCGGGTTAACGCCCGCATTCTCCGCCACATCGATCCTGTCAGCGAGGAAGCGGATGATGTCACCAACAACATCCTTGTACCTCGGACTCTTCTGCATGGTCCTCGGTTCGCCCAACATGTGCATGATTATCACAGCTGCGTCATGCTCAGCGACCAGTTCTACCATCTTCTGGTCCCTTAACCCTGAGACGTCGTTGACGATTGTCGCACCAGCGTATAGGGCGGCCTCAGCAACCCTAGGTTTCATCGTATCAACCGAGACTCTACCCGGTCGGGCTTTCCCGAGGGCTTCGATCACGGGAATGACACGGGACATCTCTACTTCGGCTGTGACTGGCTTGGCTCCCGGTCTCGTCGATTCTCCACCGATATCGACGATGTCCGCTCCATAATTGAACATGGACAGTCCGCGTCGTGTGGCCTTCTTCGTATCGTTCCCCAATCCGTCCCCGGAGAATGAATCACGAGTGCAATTGATGATTCCCATAACTCGGGGCTTGTCGAACTTGAGCATGCAGGTCTCCAGTTTGATGCTCATGGGTCGAGCAATCTCCGATTTCTTCCGGCCGCTCTTGACCATTCGAATCACCTCAGCGAACTAGGTCGCCAGAAGCTCATCGACTAGCTCAGCTATGTCTTTTATCTCTATGTCCACCTTGATTATCTCGTTCCCGAACCTAAGGTTGCTGACGCAGAACGGACAGGCACTTACAAGGATGTCGGCTATCTCGGAGGCCGATTTCACGCGTCTCGACGCAATCCTCTGTGCCGCGGGCGGGTCCGCAGCCCTGACCCCGCCTCCACCTCCACAGCATCGGGCCGTTTCCTTTGTCTCGGTGAGCTCCACGAACTTGGCCTCGGGAATCATGCTTATGACCTTCCTAGGCTCGTCGTAGATCTTGAGGTGTCTGCCAAGATGGCACGGGTCGTGGTAAGTGATCCTCTTGGGCAGAGGTTTGAGCCTCAGATTCTGCTTCGCCAGGAACTGCACAAGGTGTTCTGACTCGAAAGGCACCTCAACGAATTTCGGATACTGCTCCTTGAACATCCTGAGGCATCCAGCGCAGGTGAAGAGCATCTTCTTGATCCCGAGCTTCTTCGCGGCATCCACATTTGCCTTCATCAGACGAGTGATGTCCTTCTCCTTGGCGCCAATCCTCTGAAGCGTGCTGCCACAACATACCTCATTGAACAATGTGAAATCGACATTCAGCTTTCTCAGCAGCGATATCGTGTGTCTCGCGATCTCGGGTTGCCTGTATCTGGCAGTGCAGCCAATGAAGTAACCGATGTCCGCCTTCTTCCGGGGAACGCCGAAGTCCACAGGCGCTGTCTCGCCGTACGGGTTCTTCGTCTTCTTGACATTCTCAATTATCTTCTTGTGGGCGGGCAGGATGCACCCCGCCTCGACCAGGTCTGCTCTTGCTGCCTCAACTATGTCAACTACCTTGATATTGGACGGGCATCGCCTCTCACAGTCCTTGCATGTTGTGCACTGGTAGAGCCTCTGCACGACCGACTCATCGGCAGGGATCTCTTTCTTCGTCAGGCCGTAGGCGAGTATGACCTTCCCTCGGGCGACCGATGGGTCCCATTGGTTGTCCTCAAAGTACGGGCAAACGCTCTTGCAGAATCCGCAGAAGGTGCATGTCAGCATCTCCTTCTCCAGCTTCTTGGCGCGTTCTGCTTTGATGTACTTCCTCTTCGGCATAGCATCCTTTGCCCGTCGGTACGTCGGCTTGGCTATGTGCCTCGGACCCTCGGGACAGTAATCACAGCGTCCATAATAAACGTGACCTTGGACTTGGGCCCAAGTTCACGAATGGACATATCGACGGCTTCCTGCAGCGTGTTCACGGGGGTGAGGTGCGCCTTCCTTGCGATATCGGGATCGAGCTTGGTGACTGCAAGCATCTTGCACTTCATGCCAATTTCCGCCATCTTTGCAGCCTTATGATATCCGAGCTTGTATCCCTGGGCGATTTTGTCCAACGCCTCCTTCGGCGTGCTCGCGCTACCTAGGAGTGTGAGGAAGTTGGGCGGGCCGACTCCGTCTCTGCACGCACTCACGAGGATGATGACTCCCCCATCCCTCACGGCGTACTTCGCATTGTCCAAGGCTTTTTGAGACTGGTACAGGTCGATATCGTAAGGGAAAGCTGTCACCGCAACGACGATGTCAGACTTGCTCTTTAGGTTGATGACGAAGACATCGTCCGCCATCTTGCTCGCTTTCATCCAGGATTCGTGAAGATCCCCAGCATAGGCACAACACGTGCGGTGGTTCTTGTCGAGGACCACCATTATTGAGAATATCCTCTTGTGCGCCAAGGCTTTCATGGCGTCCTGCATGTCTTCCGCCACTGGGTTTCCCTCAAGCTTAAGAGACTGGGCCTTGATGCTAAGCGCGAGCTTGTGATTTGCTTCGATTGTCTCATAGGCAGAGACCCCTGGTAGAAGCGATTTCCTGCCCCCTGTGTAGCCGGCGAAGTAATGAGGCTCGACGCTGCTGATGACTATTATCCTGTCCGATTCCACAACCATCTTGTTGAACCTCAAAGGAGTCCCATTCTTCGACTTACCGAGGAATACGGTCTCGCTGTTCTTGGAGTCGTGAGCGAAAACTTCGCTCTTGATCTGTGGGTATAAGTCCCCGAAGATGTACTGATACTCCTCCTCTGTCGGAGCCCGATGCATGCCTGTCGCGACGACATATCGCACCTTCTTCCCGATCAAGAACGGAAGTATTGCAGATATTATCCTCGATGTGGGCGTTGGTCTGGTGGCATCATTGACAACAATTGATACATCCTTAGCATCCTTAAGGAACTCCCGGAGCGAGGGCGATTTCAGAGGTTTCTTCACAGCGTCCAGTATTATCTGGACCTTGTCGTCTGCCTTCACCTCCTTCTGGTAGACGATCTCGCCGAGGTTCTCGTCTGGAACCTCTACGATCTCCTTACCTCCCCCGTACGGCACTTCAACGCGCATTCGCACAACCGGGCTGGAATGGGACTTCCCATATATTATGTTAAGGAGTAGCACGGAGGAAAGCTCGGCATGCCCCGGCCTCTAAAAAGGCTTATTAGCTCGTTGAGAATGTGTATTTACCATGAAGACCCTCGGCACGCTGGGCGAACGAGAGACCATAAGGATAATTGAGAAGATCATCAAGAGCGACGCCACCATCGGCCCCGGAGATGATTGTGCCGCCATAGACATGGGCGACAAGTTCCTTCTCATCACGACAGATATGATGGTGACAAAGACGCACATACCGAAAGGGATGGGCCCGTACGACATCGGCTGGTCCATCGTTGCCGTCAACTTGAGCGACATAGCTGCGATGGGCGGGACGCCGCTTGGCCTCGTGACCGCCATCGGAATCACCAGAGGCCATCCGATTGAGTTCATCGAGCAGATGGTAGACGGTATGAACGATTGCGCCCGCAGGTTCAACACGAGCATAGTTGGCGGTGACACGAAGGAGCACGACGACCTCGTGCTTTGCGGGACTGCCCTTGGATTGGTCTCAAAGAAAGGAATCCTATTGCGGAAGGGAGCCAAGCCAGGCGACCTGATTGCTGTGACCGGCAGCCTAGGCAGAGCGGGCTCGGGATTCTTTTCCATCAAGAAAGCATTGAACCTCAAGGAGGCGGAGGATTCGCTGAAGAGGCCATGGCCGAGAGTGAAGGAAGGCATGGCGTTGAGTGCGTCCGGGTTCGTGACATCATGCATGGATATCTCCGACGGCCTGTCCACTTCAATCTTCGAAATGTCGAGGAACTCAGGCATGACATACGAGGTCGACTATGCCAAGGTACCGAAGGCAAAGGAGGTCGACTTGGCGTTCCACGACCTTGAACGGCAGAAAGACCTCGTTCTCAACTTCGGAGATGACTTTGAGCTTCTGTTCACCATCAAGCGGGAAGCCGAGAACGATCTGGCGAAGCTCTCTCAAGAGTGCGGCTGCCCGATGACCGTCATCGGCAAGGTCACCAGTGGAGAGGAGAACATACTGATAGACAATGGGACACGGGAGAAACTGGAGAACCTCGGCTATGAGCATTTCCGGACACGCCAGCAGTGAAGCGCAATTCTATTCGATGGAGGGCGACAGGGTCAGATGCAGCCTCTGCCCTCACTCGTGCCTGATAGCGGATGGCAAGAGAGGCCTGTGCGGCGTGAGGGAGCACAGGTCCAGGAAGCTCTACTCCCTGATCTACGGCTTGGCCTCCTCAATACATCCGGATCCTATCGAGAAGAAGCCGTTGTTCCACTTCCTCCCAGGAAGCACGTCAATCTCGTTCGGAAGCGTCGGGTGCAATCTGTTCTGCCAACACTGTCAGAACTTCTCAATATCGAGGGCTAGAGTTGACCCTCTCGAACTCACTGAAGTAACCCCTGATGATGTCATTCGGTACGCCCGGTCTTCGGGCGCGAAATCCGTCTCATGGACATACAACGAGCCGACCATCTGGCACGAGTTCACCACGGTTGCATCAAAGGCCGCGCACGGGGCCGGGCTCAAGGCGATCTATGTAACGAACGGTTTCATTCAAGAGGAACCTCTCCGGGAGCTGAAGGGCGTCATAGACGCGATGAACATCGATGTGAAGGGCTTCACAGAGAGCTTCTACAAGGAGATATGTGGCGGCAAGTTGGCGCCCGTCCTCAGAGCATGCGAGATCGCGGTTGAACTTGGGATACACGTAGAGCTCACCTACCTCGTCATCCCAGAGCACAATGACTCGCCAGACGAGTTGACGAAGTTCAACAGGTGGGTCGTCGACTCACTCGGATCGCATGTGCCGGTGCACTTCTCGGCGTTTCACCCGGACTACAAGCTCACGAGTGTTCCGCGGACATCGGACAAGGTTCTCTCCCTAGCCTATGACATCGCGAGGAAGGCGGGCCTGGAATTTGTCTACCTAGGGAACGTGTATGCAGGGGAAAGGGATGACACCTTCTGCCCCAAATGTGGTGCGAAGGTCATTGATAGAGAAGGCTTTTCGGTCGTATCTACGAACCTGGCAGGCAGCAAGTGCGGCAAGTGTGGGACAGAGCTGAATGTTGTGGTATGAGTCTCTGGTGATTCAATCGTGGATCAAATCGAGAAGAGATAGAAAAGCCAGTTGCCGATGACTGTTGACAGCACAATGCTCACAGTGATTGGCACTATGAACGGTATCTTGGGGGTGACCCAAATCCTCTTGTATCCCGCCTTGGACAAGACGTCCACCTCCTTGCCAAGATCCTCATCCCTTCTGGTCCTCGTGCTGGAGACATGTCTCCCATCCTGGATCCTCTCCATGAGCCAGACATGGTTCTGCCCTATCTTCGCGCTATCCATTCTGTAGCCAACGAATGCAAGGGGGAACTCGAAATCCTTAGATGCGATGTTCTTTGCGAGAAACCCCAAAGGCAGCACGACGACTACGACGGCTGCGGTAACGAGTATCACGAAAGAAAAAGGAAAGACAATCTCGGCCGACGGGGTATAGCTGTGCAGGAACGGGAACGATCCAAGGGCCGGATAGAATGGGAACAAGATGGTCAGCGATAGGAGCGCCTTGGCGTCTGCGCCTCCTCGGATAATGTCCAGCATGTACAAGATCACGATGAACAGCATCATAATGGGCAACGCGAGGAAATGCTGGAAGTATTCGTCGGTCCCCCAAAGATACGCCAGGGCGACGATGGCTACTGCCGCGACGGCATACTTAGCGAATGGCATGTATTTGTCCAGCGGACCCCCCTCCTCCGAGCTCCAGTATACGTCTGACAGAATCACCAGAATCGGGACCGTGATCAGAAGGTACTTCAGGTCCATCTCATCGACCAGCAACTGGACAGGGATTAGGGCCAGGCCGGCCAACGAGAGGGCTATCCAGTAGACGTTCGGAACTCTTCGCGTGCGCCAATCCAGCATGGAGGCGTAGGCGAGGACAATTACGGCCGGAGCCAATCTAACGAGCGACAAAGTCTCCGAGGAGTCCACGCGAATGCATGACGATGAGCGTACTTAAGATGTTCTAGAT
>CAZTFD010000046.1:0-9107 GCA_964612225.1 uncultured Thermoplasmata archaeon
TGGGCCTGTGTCGGTTGTGGGAACCTTCAGACTGGCAGACGACGGAGATTCGGTTTCTCTTGCCTCTCCTGCCAACGAGACTTCGGATTTTGTTAAGTACGGTGACTGTACGGATTCGTCGCCTGGATGGTCTGGTTCCGCGATCTCTGATGTTCGGTCCGGGGAGGTCCTCAAGCGCATACGGAGAGGAACTGCCTTCCAGGACACGGACACCTTCCAGGATTGGCAACCTTTTCGTGAGTACAGATACGGCTACACAGAGTTCCCCCCGATCGAGGTCATAGTACAAGGGGGTAGGGTGACCGCTTTCACGAGCCCCGACTGCTCCTTGGATTTGGTGCTGGAGCGCATCCGATCGGCTGACAGCGTCATAAGACTCTGCGGATACGAACTCTCATCATCAGCCGCATCCGAGGAGATGGTAGCAGCCGTCAAGCGGGGAGTGGATGTCCGAATACTAGTGGATGGTGCGCCCGCAGGCGGGATGGAAGAGGAGCAGGTAGCATGCCTGTCGGCCCTGTCATCGGCCGGCGCGGACGTTCGTATCCTGAACGGGAACCTGTCCAAGAAGGTCGTGCAACATGTCGGTCCGCTCCACGCGAAGTACTTGGTCTTGGATCAGAAGTCTGTGGTCGTGATGTCGGAGAACTTCGTAGAGAGCGGCATTTCGAACGACAGGGTGTTCGCAAATCGAGGATGGGGTATTGCTGTCTCCGACGCCAATCTGGCTGGATGGCTGGCCATGGTCTTCGATTCCGATTCGCGGGCTTCTAGATCTGATGTCGTCGGATGGCGCTCGGACAAGAGATGCAACCTCTCCGCAAGCATCCCCCCATCACCGGTCGCGAATCATACGAGAGGCGTCCTCAAGTCTTACGTGCCGACATCGGATTGCAGAGTAACGTTTGTCCTTTCTCCGGACTCCTCCGTCCTGGCCCCGTACCTGAATACCTTGATCGAGGAGTCGAGCTCGCTGATGATAGAGCAATTCCAGGTAGACCTCTATTGGAAAGAGAGATGGACGCTCGGTCCTGTGATCAGCCCGTTCATTTCCCGAATTGCCGGTTGCCTGAGAGACGGTGGACACGTGCGCATGTTGCTGGACTCCACATGGTTCAATCTCGAAAGGAACCAAGAGGCCCTTGAGTATCTCCGTTCTCTCACCTCGAACGAGACCCTCGAAGGGGAGTTCAGGCTAATGGACCCCAATGGTCCCATCACTGTCGTTCACAACAAAGGGGTCGTGTTCGACGGGCTGTTGTCCTTGATATCAAGCAACAACTGGGGGTCGTCCTCCTTCGCCAACAACCGGGAGCTCGCAGTGCTGGTGGAATCTCGGGACATTGCAGAGTACTTCGGCCGATGCTTCGAATTGGACTGGAGCCCGGATGGCGTTCCTCCAGAGGCGGACGCGGGGTTGGACCTAGAGCTACGGTTGGGGGAAACTGTTACATTGAACGGAAGCGGGTCCAGAGATGACAGGGCGATTATCTCTTGGTCCTGGGACACAGACAGCGATGGCGAAGCCGATCACAACGGACTGTCCGTCGAGTTATATCCGACCGTGCCAGGACGATTCCAAATCTCGCTCACAGTTCATGACAGTTGGGGCAACTCAGACACGGACACGGTGACGATCGATGTCCTGGCATCGGACTCGGAGAGTCAGGGCCGAGCTGGCACGAAGGTCGGGCAAATGCTCGCGTACTCGCTAGCGGGGGTTGCGGGCGCCTCAGTCGGTGTCGTAGTTGCAAGTAGACGCCGAAGGCCCCCTCGCAAGATTAATCATCATGCTTCCGATTGACCATGGACCATGATGCTCACGAGGCCGTTCTCGCCAACGGACATCCCTTCAATTGTGGCAATCGTGAAGGATTCCCTAGGCGAGTCGTATCCTCCATCCCTTTATCTTACGGTATCGAACCTCTGGGGAGAAGGCTTTCTAGTCCTTGTTGACGAGGGGAGGATCGTGGGTTTTGTGGCCGCAGTCCCTTCAGGCGCGAAGGTCTCGAGGGTTCTCATGCTCGCAGTCCTTCCGCATGTGAGGAGGCGATCCAACGGCCAGAGACTGATGAGAGAACTCTATATGAACAGCCTGGCTAGGGGCTGTGACACTGTCATCCTGGAAGTCAGGAAAAGCAACAAGGTGGCTATCGCGTTCTACGAGCGCGAGGGATTCGCGACCTATGGCGAGATCAAGAACTTCTACAGCAACGGCGAGGACGCCTACAAGATGATGAAGGTCCTCGAGAGCTGACCGTCCCCGCTACTGATAGCCCCTTTTGTCGTCGTGGACATGATAGTTCCAGTAGTGGTATGGCGATGATTCCTTTTCCGAAGTGCTGGCATCGGACGATACACCGCCCATGTAGCTCCCATATCTCTCCTTGATCTGTTCCTCGACGGGCCTTGCGCGCTTGAGGGCTTCTTTGAAGTGCCTCGCCTCAATCAGTTTCGCCTCTTCGACGACGGCTATGTCGCCTGCAGCCCTGATGAGCCCTCCGAGCTCCCTTAGCCTCAGGGTCAGCGACTTGTCATTGCCATCGACTACTTTGGCGCGCTTCTTGGCCTCCTCGATTATGACCATGACCGATTCACGGTTGGCGTGCGGGATCCTGGTGTCCATCACGATCTCCTGCGCTGTGAACCTAGCGAGTTTGAACCGGTTCTCTTCGGTGTCTGGCATTGCTATCTCGACCAATACCTCGTACCCTCCGCCGTTTATCCTCGATCTCAATGGTGACATTATGTGTGGGAGGTCCTGGATGTTGCAGGCACCGACGAAGATGAAGTCACACGGGACGTTGTCAACGCGCACGCTCGCTCCAGCGCTCTGCGGGTTCCTGCCCGTTATCGGGAACCTCTTCTCTTGCATCCCCGTGAGAATATACCTCTGCAGATGACCCAGATGAGGCAGCTCGTCGACGAACAAGACGCCTTGGTGGGCGCTGTGGATCGCACCCGCGACCACCCTATCATACGGCTGCGTCCCAAGCTGCGGATGGCCGCCGTACGGGTCGTGCCTCACGTCCCCAAGCAGCTCCACATCGCTTGCCCCCGTAGCGAGGACGAACGGGTTCCTCCCAATAGGAACGATGACCTTCCTGGGGCTCTCCTTCTCGAGCTCGCGCCTCTTCTCGAGAGCCTGCTGGTCCAGGACCTTGATCATCTCGCCCGCACGCTCGAAGACCACCACCTCCTCCTTGCCGAACCTCTTCCTGGTAGTGGTCACGCGCTCCCTGCCAGCGAGTTGGCCCATAGTCACTTCGACGAGCCCCCCCAGAAGGTCCCCGAACGGGTTGTTCGGCGTGGATCTCACCTGAGCGACCTTGGCCCTGGAGCACTTGGGACAGAAGCTGTCTTTGGGAGACGAGTACGTGCCACAATTGGAGCACCGATAACCTAGCCTCTCTGCGACATTGACGGGTGCCTCCTTGGGGTCTATGAACTCTCCCTCAGCATATCCCTTCGATTCCATCTCCTTCGTGACCTCATCGAATCCCTTGACCTCGACCAGAGGTCTCTCAGGATTCTCGGGATTGTGAACGACCCTAATCTCTTCGGTCGGTCTGGAGAGGTGGAGCGACAGCGCCTGGGCTATCATCGATTTTCCAGTTCCGGGCGGACCTACCAGGAGGAAGTGCCTTCTCTGAGACGCGGCTATCCTCGCGAGCCTTACGGCCTCGTCCTGTCCTATGACTCGCTCCAGAGGGTCATGCGAAATCTTGATGTCCTCTGTGGTCTCGAAGTCTTCCAGCCACTTGGGCGCCTTCTCAGCAGGACCTTCCTCTTTTGGCATGAATCATCACGATGCTCAGCTAAGGTCTTCCTTCGTCAAGACCTCGACGTTCGTCGGGATCTTGGCGATGTTCCCCAGCTTAACACCGACTATCGTGATAATATTCTTTTCCACAGCGATATCGAGGACCCTCTGGGTGATGATTCCATCCAGCACGACGGCCGCGACTCCCTCTGTGGTCTCCTTGAGCGTATCCGCCAGAGTGCTGACATGGACTTCCTTGAGGACGTTCCCAGCAGCGTTCATCAGTTTCGCTCTTGAGGTGTTGTTGAGCTCGTCGAGAACGGCCTTGTACCTCACCTGCTCGGGAGAGAACCTCTTGGAAACCTTCTCCTCCACCGGTTTTGGCAACGGCTTCTGGTCCCTCTCTCTTCCGCCATGACGTCCTCTGTCGTCATCTTGTCTTCGGCGGTCCCCGCGGTCATCTTCGCGTCTGACCTCTTTTTGACCATTCTTAGGTGACGCAGGCGTTATGTTGAGCATTTCTGCAAACTGGTCCGCAGGCACCTTGTTCCTCAGACACTTCACGATCTGCTTCTGAGTCAGCTCCTCGACTTCCTGCCCCGCAGGCGCCCTCGCAATGAAATCTACCTCAGCTACCTGAAGCAGTTCCCTTAGGATGAGCTCTCCGCCTCTGTCGCCATCAACGAATGCTGTGACGACCTTCTCACGGGCCAGATCGATTATCGTCTGGGGCACGTTCGTGCCTTCGACAGCAATGACATTCTTGATTCCATACTTGAGCAGGTTCAGAACGTCAGAGCGACCTTCGAGGACGATTATTGCATCCGAGTCCTCAATGTTCGGTCCTGCCGGCAGCCTCTCCTTACCGTAGTGCACGACCTCTTCGATCTGGACGGACTGCCGCACCGAGTCCGCCAGGTCGACGCCACTGATCTTTGAGGACTTCAGCAGCTCGGTCAGGAGCTGCTTTGCGCGGTCCACGATCTTGTTCCTCTTCGAGACCCTGACATCCTCGATCTTCTCTACGAGAATCCTGGCCTTGCACGGTCCGACCCTGTCGATCGTCTCTAGTGACGATGCCAGTATCGCCGTCTCGACCTGGTCGAGGCTCGATGGCACGTATATCATGCCCTCGGACTTGCCCTTGCTGGAGCCGACCTCTACCTCGATTCTCCCTATTCTGCCGCTCTTCTGAAGATCCCTCAGGTCGAGTTCATCGCCCAAAAGGCCTTCCGTCTGCCCAAAGATTGCACCGACAATGTCCGGTTTCTCGACAATACCGTCGGTTGAAAGCTTCGCCGAAATCAGATATTTCGTTGTACTTGGATCTATGTCCATTGTTCGCACTTCCTGTCCGAAAAACAGCCGTGCCGACTCCCGTCAGCTACCGCGATAGGATTGCTGCTTTGCCGCTGCAGTCTATCCGCGTGCAGGGAATTGACAGACATCTTGCCCGTGAAGACCAAGAACACCCATAGGCGTTCCGACCCTCGTGACATTCACTTGGATATATGATGATATGTCAGTTGAAGTTTGATGCGCTGTTCTTCGAAAGTACTATCGCGCCATCCAATAAATACTTTTCCATATTCGCGATAATAATTACGTGCGCTCATAGCCAGTATGCTAGCTGCCTACCCTCCGGAGACCACGGAAATCAGCTTCAGCACATCCCCGTCCTTCAATGGCTCATCGAGTGGAAGGGGCATGTCCCCCCTGACCGGTATCCAAGCGTCAGGGAATAGGCCCAGGGCCCGGATGGCCTGCTCAACGGACGCCCCTTTGTCCAGCTCTACGACCTTCTTCTCCTTCTTGGTGGGAAGCAGGTGGATTGTGACCTTCATCAGCTTACCGACAGCGTTAATATATGAACCCGTAATAACGCTTTCCACCCAGCAGATTGCCGAGGTAGCTAAGCCCGGTTTAAGGCGGTAGCCTCGAGAGCTACTGGTGTTCGTCACCACGGGAGTTCAAATCTCCCCCTCGGCGCTCATGTCATTTGGACAGTGTGGCTTCGGCAGAGCTTTATTATCGGCCGGGCCATTCAGCAATCGGCCATGGTCGAAAAGAAGATCATTCTCATCGTCTGCGACGGTCTCTCGGACCGGCCCGTCAAGGAGCTAGATGCGAAGACTCCCCTCCAGGCGGCACGGAAGCCGGCAATGGACGCGCTTGCTCGGCATGGTATGAGCGGCACGATAGACATCATCGGTCCCGGGATAATCCCTGGAAGCGACACTGCCCATCTAGCCCTGTTTGGCTACGACCCCTACAAAGTCTACACGGGCCGCGGACCGATCGAGGCGGCCGGAGCGGGCATAGAGCTCGAAAGAGGAGACGTCGCGTTCAGGTGTAATTTCGCCACGATCGACAAATCCTTCAATGTGACAGATAGACGGGCCGGCAGGATCAAATCCGGGACCGCAGAACTCGCAAAGGCCATCACCGGAATGAAGATCGACGGCGTCACAGTGATCTTCAGAGAAGGCTCGGAGCACAGAGGCGTTCTCGTGCTCAGAGGAGGTGGCCTTGACCACAGGGTGTCGGATGTGGACCCACACCGAGAAGGGAAGGTGCTTGAAGCTAAAGCGCTCGTTCCGGAGGCCAGGAAGACCGCGCAGGTAGTCAACGAGTTCGTTAAGAAATCCTCAGTGATACTTTCGGCTCATGTGGTCAACAGAGAGAGAGTCAAGAATAACCTCCCACCGGCCAACGTCATCTTGCCTCGGGGCTCGGGAAGCATAGGTGAACTGGTCCCAATGGAGGAACGCTATGGTCTGAAATGCGCGGCGGTCGCTGGCGTGACTCTCGTAAAGGGCATCTGCCGCATGGTCGGAATGGATGTGCCGGACATATCAGGGGCCACTGGTGGCCTCGATACGGATTACAAGGCAAAGGCGGACGCCGCCTTGAGCCTGATAAAGACGCACGACTTCGTGTTCTTGAACGTCAAGGCAGGCGACATCGCGGGCCACGACGGCGACTTCCGCATGAAAGTCCGCGTAGTCGAGAACATCGATATGATGTTGGGCCTGATCCTGAAGGAGCTGCACGAGAGCGTGGTAGTCGCGGTCACATGCGACCACTCGACTCCAGTCGCGGTGAAGGAGCACAGCGCAGACCCGGTCCCGCTCGCCATATCTGGTGGAGGCGCTCGGGTCGATGGCGTGCGTGAGTTCGATGAGATATCAGCTGCCTCGGGAGCGCTTGGGAGAATAAAAGGTACAGACCTGATGCCAATACTGCTCGGGATGGCAGATCGAGCAAAGAAGTTCGGAGCTTGAGGTTAACCCGTCACGATTGGGTTCCAGCGATCAGGTGTCCAGGAGCGACTTGTTGATCTGCTCCTCCATGACGTGGCCCACGACCTTTATGTTCGCCTTTCGTGTGCCTTTGAGATGCATGAGCCGGCGTTTGATGTTCTGGGCCAACTGGATTCCGAGGGGGCAGAATGGGGATGTCGGTCTGAATGTCAGACTGACCGCGTCCTTGGTAACCTCGATTTCTGATATCAGTCCCATGTCGTAGACGCTCGCGTTCGTGTGCGGGTCAATGATTTCCTTCAAGGCTGTTACGACTTCCTTCTCGGTCGGCATTTGGTGTCCCTTTCTCCCTTCTGGTCGACTTGTTCTTCGATACATTCTAGGCCATAGATTAAACTAACGCAGTTGTTGTGTGGTCGTTCATAGTGTCTGTCTCTGTTTCTTGAAGTAGTCCAAGACGATCTTCCTCTGACCTTTCCTTAGTATCTCGGACAGGGTCGAGGGCGATACATCGAACATCCGTGCCAGCTCCCTGAGGCTTATTCTTTTCGGATAGTCGAAGTAACCCCTCTCGAACGCCACATGCGTGATCTTGTCCTGGCGCTCAGTGAGGCTCTCCTTGTCGTCTATCTTAGTGAGCTTGACCAGTTCCGCCACGACGCTCTTCTTCTTCAAATGGTCGAAGATGTCCTTCAGGACCTCCTTGTCGCTGAGCACGAGCGTCCAGTCCACCTTTCCGCCGCTCCTTGTCTCCGCGGAAATCAGGAAGACGTCGGCGTCCGTGAGGATCCTGCAAATATCGCACCTGGAGGTGGTAATCGCCCCTATGATCTTGCCTCTCTCAGTAACGGTCGTGTCGACGTGTGACACGAGGGGGTTCTTTCTGATGTCCCTTAGGACTTCGTCCATTATTTCTGCCGGCCCGGCGATCTCGACGAGGTCCTTGACGCCTCTATCAGAATAAGGAACTCTATCTAGTACCTTGACGGTGACTGGATGCTTCTCCGGGATCTCGCTCATCCAATTCTGCGGGATCTTAAGAGATATCACTGCTTCCATCATATGCGATGTAGACCCCCAGTCCGTCGGTGAGCCGAGTCAAGGAATGTGCCGTATATCAAGTTTGAGGTATGGGTGTCCCAGTCCCCGAGGTGCAGTGACTTGTACTTTCGGACCTCCCTTGAGCCTTCTTATTTACCTTCCTTAGAGATATCCCACCAGGATGGACCTATCTTCTTTCGCTCGTTCACGCACGATGACGGACAGTCCCGCCATGTTCGACGAGATGCTCTCGCTCGAAGGAGTCTCCGCTCGCTCATCGAGATGCGTCTACTGCAAAGGTTCGAAGATGCTGTGCGGGAAGGAGCGATGCTCTGTCATAGCCCGTTTCTACTCAGGATCGAAGGCCAGAGCGAGGATAGATCGAACGACTCTGGACGGTGCTTGCCCTCCGAGCGTTTTCGTCGGGCGGATGGGATATCCTGATGTGTCCATCGGTCCCATGATTCCTCCGTATCACGGCGACACATCGCTAATGGATACTCCGGAGCGCTGGGTCGGACTCCCGATCGATGACATCATCGATTTCAGGTCCAATCTCGTCCGGGGCATGCACCGAGTCGACGTTCATGATGTGGATAATGCTAACAAGCTCGTGACGAGAACAAGGGATCTCGCACTCGCGAGGAATCCACCTGAGGTCGTAGCGGAATTTCAGAGAAAGCCCCAGGGCAGAATGACCGTGGATGACGATGTCCAGCCTTTCGGTCCTTCGGCACCTCTCAGCAAGTTCGAAGTCTCCAACTTCAGGTTCGACAACAGACTAGAGAAAGCCTTCTTTGACACCGATCTGAAGGCGAGGGAGGCTGTGATATCCCTGTACAGCGACGGTACTCTTCTGTCTCAGATCCAGAGAGCGTTCAGCGTAGGTGCCTTCGGAATCGGCAAGCGCAGGAAGTTCGTTCCAACACGCTGGAGCATCACAGCGGTGGATTCAAACCTCGGCCTGCATATGCTCGAGACTACGAAGACATTCCCATCGATCAACGAGTACCGAGTCTTCGAGACCGTCAGTCTGGACA
>CAZTFD010000046.1:9164-9643 GCA_964612225.1 uncultured Thermoplasmata archaeon
TGATCGAAGCTTGGTACCCTAACACTGCCTGGAATCCACACAGTGACAAGATTGCGATCATGTCGGATTCGGAGTTCTTCGACGGGAGGACTACATACGCTAGCATCGGTGGGTGCTATTACGCTGCGCGTTTGGCCGTCAACGAGCTCCTCCAGAAAGAGCGTCGACAGGCAGGCGTCTCGATCATGAGGGAGGCGCACCCAGGCTACATCCTGCCGGTCGGTGTCTGGAATGTGAGAGAGAATGTCCGTTCAGCCCTTCGATCTTCGCCAAAGAAGTTCTCGACGCTGAAGGACGCACTCACACACATATCAACGATCATGGATATCCCTATCTCCAGATGGATCCGGAACAGCTCCATTCTGAAGGATGCTCTTTTCCAGAAGAGGATCGACGACCTCTGGAGCTGATCGCATGGAGGTTCGCTTGGTGGAATGCAGGAGTGCTATCTCGCCCTCCCGCCTTCCGGGGCTCGATTG
>CAZTFD010000047.1:0-9634 GCA_964612225.1 uncultured Thermoplasmata archaeon
TCGGTCAATCGGACGACCTCAAGGACGCGATGAGGAGGGCCAAGAGCATAGGTGCTTCGAGAGCATGGGTCATCGACGCGAAGAAGGAGTTCGTCGAGGACTACGTCCTGCCAGCGTTGAAGGCGAACGCACTCTACGAAGGCAACTATCCGCTCGGGACTGCGATCGCAAGACCTCTCATGGTCGCCAAGCTCGTTGAAATGGCCAAGAGACTGGACGCGACGGCCATCGCCCATGGCTGCACGGGCAAGGGCAACGACCAGGTCAGATTTGAAGTGTCGATCATGGCCCTCGCCCCTAACCTCGACATCCTCGCTCCGACCAGGGACTGGAAGATGTCAAGAGAGGACGAGATCGTCTATGCCAAGGAACACGGCATTCCGATTCCAGTCTCGGTCGAGAAGCCATACAGCATCGATGAGAGCATATGGAGCAGAGCGATCGAGTGCGGCGTTCTCGAGGATCCGTGGGCCGAACCTCCAGAGGAAATCTATGAATGGACTAAGGGGATAGACAACTCTCCCGACGTCCCTGAATATGTCGAGATAGGTTTTGTCCAGGGCAATCCAGTGAGTCTGAACGGAGCCAAGCTCGACCTACTTGACCTCATTGCGAAGCTGAACGAGATCGCAGGCAACAACGGCGTGGGCAGAATAGACCATATCGAGAACCGCCTGGTCGGGATCAAGTCAAGAGAGGTCTACGAAGCTCCTGCAGCGACCGTCCTCATCAAGGCCCACCAGGACCTGGAGAGCTTGGTCATGACGAAGGATCTGCTGCACTACAAGAAGGGAATCGAGCAACATTATGCGGACCTTGTCTACAACGGCCTCTGGTTCTCACCGCTGAAGGAAGCTCTGGATGCGTTCATAGGGAAGACCCAGGAGCTCGTGACCGGCACCGTCAAGCTGAAGCTGTTCAAGGGCAGCGCGGTGGTTGTGGGCAGAGAGTCCCCGTACTCGTTGTACAGCAATTCACTGTCGACCTACGCCAAGGGAGACGAGTTCGACCACTCTGCCGCGAAGGGGTTCATCTACGTGTGGGGGCTGCCGCTGAAGGTCGCAAGCATGGTCAAGGCGGGGGGGAACGGCAACGGAACATCGAACGAAACCGCGGTCATCGAGGAAACGGTCACAGTCTGCAAATGACGCGTTCCTTGACTTCACATCCTCGGTCCATTTTGACCGAAGGCTCTGGAAGCACGACATAGCTGGCTCTATAGCGCATGCGCACGCCCTGGCGCGCGCAGGTGTTCTATCAAGTGCGGAGCTGAAGCAGATCGAGGCCGGTCTGAAGAGCGTAGCAAACGGCATCCGATCGGGAACGCTGGCCCTTGACCCGAAGCTCGAGGACATTCACATGAATGTAGAGAGCGCGCTCACGAACATGATCGGCGACGCGGGTGCCAAGCTCCACACAGGTCGAAGCAGGAATGATCAGGTTGCTCTGGACATGCGACTGTTCGTTAGAGAGGCGTTGCTCGATACTGTCTCAGAAGCACTGGATTTCCAACAAACCGTCCTGACGCGCGCGAAAGAAGCGTCTGGAACCATCATGCCAGGATACACGCATGTCCAACATGCTCAGCCGATACTACTTGCCCATCACCTGCTTGCTCACTATTGGAGGCTCGAGCGAGACATATCACGCATGTTCGACTGCTATTCTAGAACGAACGTGTCTCCCCTCGGGTCGGGCGCCCTCGCAGGGGTCCGGCATAGGATCGATCGGAAGCTGGTAGCTGATATGCTCGGACTGGACGGCATCACGGAGAACTCCATCGATTCCGTCTCCGACAGGGACTTCGTGGCCGAGTTCGCATTCTCCCTTTCAATGATCATGATCCATCTGTCATCGCTCTGCGAGGAGCTGATCTACTGGTCGTCATCCGAGTTCGGGTTCGTGAAGCTCCCTAAGAATCTCTCCGGCGGCTCCAGCATGATGCCTCAGAAATGGAACCCCGACCTACCGGAACTCGTCAGAGGGAAATCTGGCAGAGCTGTCGGCGATCTTGTTGCGATCCTCACCCTGATGAAATCTCTTCCCCTCGCATATAACCGCGACCTACAGGAAGACAAGGAGAACCTCTTTGATGTCTTCGACACCGTTGAGGCTTCACTCCATGCCCTTACTGACTTCCTGAAAGAGATCGAATTCGACAGGGTGAGGATGAGGAGGGCGGCCGAGGTCGGGCTAATGACCGCAACCGATCTCGCCGACCTCCTCACAACCTTGGGGATACCATTCAGGAAAGCGCACGGCATCGTCAAGGACTTGGCCATCAAGGCGGACGGGGACGACAAGAAGTTCATTCGGCTGGCGAACGAAGTCCTGCTGAAGAACAAGAAGGAGCTGAGGACCTCGGATTTGAATTTCCTCAAGGTCGAGAGGGCCATCGAGAGGAGGGGCAGCGAGGGTGGGACATCAAAAGGCGCAGTTTCCAAGCAGATGGCAAAGGCGGTCTCCGCGCTCGATGAGAACAAGGAAGTCTTGGAGAGGCTGAGGGTTCAGATCTCGGCAGTCGACAAGCTTCTCGGTTGATCCTTAAATCGAGTTCTCGGGGACCATCTTGTCTTCGATGCATGACGAGAGTATGTCGAACGCGCGCATCATGTCCTCTCTGCTGACTATGAAGATCGTATCGGTGTAGCAGCTCACGGCTTCCAGCAGGTTGATGCCCTGCTCCGAGAGCATGCCCATCACATATACGAATACGCCGGGAGTATCCTCTATCGCAGGAGGGCTCTTGACTGTTATCTCAGCCAAGTTCTCCTTGATGCTTATGATATGGTCCTGGCCAATCGCCTTCACGATCGCAGGCAGGTGCCTGTCCTCTGAGATCACGGTGATCGCATTCGCGCTCTGAAGAACTTGCATGGTGCTCTTATCCGCCAAGAGCCTCTTGACGACATCCTCGAGGTTCTTGAGCACGATCCATTCGTTCTTCGCGGCGACTATGCATATCTTCGTCTTGAGCTCGAGCCGGCTGCGTTCCAGGAGGTCCATTACGGCGCCCTCAGAGTCGGTCTTGGCGAGCTTCATCGCATACCTGCGGCTCGCGGCAAGCACCGCCTCCTCGTTCTTCACCCCGAGCTCCTTCATGATGAGACGCGAGAGGGACGAATAGTTCACCAGATCCTTGCTGATGCAGTCCCTGATGCTTGGGTGGCGGTCGATATACTTCCTCGTTAGTTCTGCAGCGCTCAACTTCTCCTTCGGTTCGTCCATCTAGTGGCAGGAATTCACAGGTCCAGCATTAATGTTTGGCTCGAGGGGCGCATCAGCCCGGGCCGACCTGCTGGCCTCCGAGAACCATTATATAGAAACATCTCATAGGGCCGAAAAGGCATATGGACTGCCAGGAAGCTCCCGTAGTGTAGTCCGGCCAATCATTCCAGCCTTTCGAGTTGGATACCCGGGTTCAAATCCCGGCGGGAGCACTCTCCGGAATCCAGGCTAATAGTTCTAATGCGCGCCCAAGACCAACGCAGGTTCGATCACACCAGCATGAATTCGCGCTTGGATATGATGACGAATATCAAGCCGAGGATTGCCCCTAGAAACAACACTCCGCTCAGCATCATCCACCAACCTAGGAGGAGCGCTAGTACGCTCGTGCCTAAGGCGAATATCGAGAACACTCCCCCCGCAGCAGCCAAGCCGAACTGCATTCTGCGAATGGCGGCGAACCCGCCCAAGATCGCGAGGCATGCGAAGACGATCCTTATCCCCTGACACGCCACTAGGTTTGGGATTGCGCTCCCCAGTGCTGGGTTCTCATCCAGGAGTCTGTCATAGTCCTCCGTCTGAGTAACTTCCCATCCGAGTCCGAGTGTGAAGGTGACATCGACAAGGACGAAGAAGCCTATCATGAAAAAGATAATCCCCGCGAGACTGAGTCTAGCGGTCCTCATAGGGGATCTTGCATAGTCCTCAATTGTCCGGTCGTGGAATTTCTCTTTCTTGGCCTTCTTCTCCTCGGTGAACACTTTGCTCCTCATTGGAGCCATGGGCCTGTTGCAGCCCGAGCAGAAGGGCGCGTCTAGAGCGTTCTTCGTCTTGCAGAATGGACACTCCCTCGAGGGTCCCTTCGGACCTTCGTCCAACGTGAATAGATTGCCGCACATCCGGCAACTCTCCGAGCCGTCGAGGTTCCTTGTCCCGCACCTAGGACAGTCCATTCTGCCACAGACCCAGACCAGGGATGATGATGTGGTGGTATTTAGCTTACTGGCGGTCCTCAACCCCGACTGTGATTCTACGCTAGTCAGTCGAGCAGGTGATCGAGGTGAACCTGATGGACCTGACGCCCTTGACCCTTCTCATCTCCCCGAGGATCAAACATAGACCAGACAGCATACAGCCAGTCCAGGAACGGTGAAATAACTGGACATCATTCCTAATCGAGATGAGGAAGGCCTACTATCCAAAGAACAACGAAACAGCCAACATCGACTCGAACCTGCTTGGACCCTGCGGATTCTACTGTGGCTTCTGTCTCGCCTACAAGAACAAGGTTTGTTTGGGCTGCAGGTATCAGGCGGAAAAGAGCGAGAAGGAGGGGAGAGTAGACGTCTTCTGCGACACCCTCCAATGCGCGACCGACCGTGGATTGACGAAGTGCGCGGACTGCGATGAGTATCCCTGCAGCAAGTACGACCCCGAAGGGGACAGCATCCTGTCAGAGCTCTACATCAAATACATCCGAGATGAGGCGAAAGGAGCGAAGGGGCGCTAGAGCACCTGGCTCATCTCTCGTTCGATCAGCGAGAAATCCTTCGGGTCCATTGTCGCCTCGTCGACCGGGACGAACAGATATCCCTTGTCGAGGACGACCTGCTCGTTAATCAGCTGCATGAACTTCAGGACGCTCTTGAAATCGTTCTGAGTCGTCAGGTATTCCAGTCCTTCGATTATGACCGCACCCTCCGGACCTTTCGAAAGAAACTCCCTGATTGCGGACGCGAGATGTGCGAGATTGTTCGGCGACACGTATTCGACTCCCCTTGCGTCCGTGGTCGCTTGAGCGGTCTCAGTCTTGGTCAGCCAGAGCGCTTCAGCCTCAAACTTGTACTTCTGTTTGAGGGTGTCTGGGTGGGTCCTAGAAATGCATAGTCCCCTTCCACCCTTTGACACCAAGGAGGCGAACAAAGCAAAGCTCTTCTCCGGCCTCTCCTCCTTGACAACATAGCTCCATCCGGACATTAGCTGGACGGGCTGAACCGGCTGGAGAGGCTGGGTGACATCCTGCACGGACAGCTTCTTGCCCAAGGCTCGTTCCAGCTCGTCGACCTTCTGCTGTACCCGCTGATAGAGCATGGACTTCTTCGTCTTGGCCATGATCTGGAGTTCTCTGGAGGTGTAGCCTTTTGTGGAGAGCTTGATTATCTCGTCCCAAGCCTCCTGGAGGCCCTCTTGAAACCCTTTGATGTAGCCTCTGGCGGAGTCCTCTTCGGCACTCATTGTCCCATCCGCTTCCACTAGACCTCCTTAAGGCGTAGCCAGACTAATAACCTTTTCCGGATTCCAGCGGTCCAGAGTGCGTGCCGTAAGCACGCAAAAACTAATAGCGTGACATCTAATCAGAGGCTGAAATCGCCATGGCTAAGAAGAAGCGTATTCCCAGACTCAGGGTGAAAGCAAGGATCGCGTCAAAGGTCATGGAAAAAGACCTACATGCAAAAGCCAAGATGCTCATGGACGATCCCGAGCTGATCATTCCCGAGTGCTCTGAGGACTGTGGCTCTTGTCCGTTCAAGAAGACCCAGGCGCGCCTTGAGAAGATCCAGAAGTACAAGGATGATCCGGGGAAGCTCGCGAAGTTTGCCAGACGCGGTGACAAGCTCGCCAGGGCATACGCGGCGACGATAGGCCTAGTGCATGAAGAGAAGACGCCCTACCTCGCGACCGCGACATACTCCGGTGGAACGATCACATACGCCCTGAGGGGAAAGACGGACAAGGAGAAGCTCATGGGTGTTCAGAACTTTGACTCGCCGAAATGGCGAGTGCTCAGCGTTCTCGACCTGGTGCACAAGAAAGGCCTTCATTTCTACTCCTATGGTGACAATTTCATCTGCACGGGGAGAATGGCCAAACCCCCCCCGGAATATGTGAGATTGGCGGCCGAGTCGATAGGAGCTGGAAAGCTGCAAGGAGACACTTACTCTTGTCCGCACAATCCATCCTCGATGAATCATCTAGAGTTCGATTGGGTCAGCGCCGACAAGAAGATACTAATCTGCGATCAGTGCGTGAGCAAGACCAAGAACACCCTGTCGAAGATCGCAGAGGGAATGGCTGTCCCAAAAGTCCTGAGCGAGTTCGAAATCTCGATCGTAAGACCGCTCAACATATTGGACAGTAGAACCGGCTGCGAGGGGCTGCTCAACAGACCCATCGCCAAGGACCTGCTTGAGAAGTACTCATCGGGCGAGATCGACAATAGAGCATTGATCGAGAAGCACATGGAGACCGTCCTCGAATCCATAGCAGACTTGAAGAAGAAGGTCTATGTCAAAGGCGACAAATGCTTCGGCGACGACGCGGAGTCGTTCGTCAAAGAGCTCACTGAAGACGATATCGAGAGCAGAGCGGTCATTGGACTCCTATCTGGCATAGATCACCCCATAGTGGTCGGGCCAGGGAACTCGGTCAACAAATTGCTGACGGAATATTGGACGACCAATGGAATGGACGCTTTGAGGGCTGTCGTGTCCAAAGAGCTCGCGGAGAAGTACTACAAGGACGACGACGAATCTAAGAAATCCCCATTGAAGGTCATCCGTTCCGCGCTCAGAGATGCTGAGCACGCAGCAATCTCCGCGCAGATTCCCAAGTATTCTTGCCTATCACAGTATGGCGAGTTCGCCGACGAGGTAGCCAGGGAGTACAAGACCCGAGGCCAAGCGGGAGCCACATCGGTGCTTGATGCGAACAAATCCAACGACCACAGGATCAGGTCGATGACCCATGCGTTCTACCTCTCACTGGGCGTGACAAACAAGGCCTGGAGATTCACGGACGAGGAGAAGGAGTACGGGAAACACCTCCAGTCGTTCGCGAAGAAGCTCCTCGAGAGCGAGGACCCAGACGAACACCACGACGCCTTCGCGACCTTCCTGAGAGAGGCCGGGTGCACGGACGAGGTCAAGAAGGCCTAGTTATCCTCGCGTCAACAACGATGTGAGAGACGCCCGGTGCGTATGACTTTATCTCCTTCATCCTGAGCACTTCCACCCTTCCTCCGTTCGCACTGGAGGACAACCTCTGGAGAGGCCGATCCGGGAGGAGTTCGTTGGGGCAGGTCTCGTGGTAATGGACGATGCCTCCGTCCTTCAATATGGTCATGGCCTTCGGCAGGAATTCATGCGTCGTCTTGACGTATCCCATTATCACCCTGTCCGCAAAGGCTTCTCCGGGCAGGTCCCTGTTGTCACCCTGGAAGGGCTGCACCTTATCCTGGACTTCGTTGAGGGAGATGTTCTCCACGAGATATCCGCAGGCGAGAGGATTGATCTCGCATGCGATGACCTTCTCCGGTCTTTGGTACACTGCGAGCGGGAGAGAGAAGTAACCGATGCCCGCGAACATATCAACGATGGTCTCGTCGTCACACTTCAGCTCTGCCATCCTTTGCCTCTCCTCAATGTTGCCGGATGAGAACATGATCTTGGCCACATCGAACCTATAGCGGATCCCATTCTCCAAGTGGGTCGCGACAGTGTCGGTTCCGAACAGTCGTCTTATGACCGGCTGCCGCATGTCTCCAGAGATACCTCCCACATCCCTTAGAACGGACCTGAGCTGGAGCACGCGCGCATACGCTTGGGCGACCTCGCGTTCGTAGTCATCGAGCTTATCATCGAGCCTTATGACCGCGACATCCCCGAAGCGCTCCCATTTGCCCGGGAGCAGAGGTTTCAGATCATCAGGGATGTCCGCTGCCTGACGGACCATCACTATGGGATCGATTCTGCAGCTCCTAGTGGGAAAATCCTCTTCCACTATACTAGCATCGAAAGGCGTCAGTAGGGATGCGCTCGGAACTGCAACAAGGGGGATGACCACGCCATCCGAGTCGTCGATTATAGTCCTGGTCTTGTCGACGAGATGGAGCTTGGCAAGCCTCTTCCTGAGAGCCTCTGCTTCCGACCGTTTCACCCTGACTGCCAGCACACCATTCGCAATGGTCGGCCGGCTATTAACGCTTCTCGCAGGGCATCCAGCCGCCTGACCGAAAGTCATATAGTCAGTTTCAGACTTCACAGCAGGGATGAGACTCGCGCTGGCCACATTGATCGCCCTGGTTTCCGTACTACTGATATCCACGAGCCTCGCATCGGCTGACATTTCGGACCCCGGCAGCCCGAAGTACGCGAACGGCATCCTGGGCGGATTCGTCACGCCTGTGGTGTCTCCTGGAGCGACGGTTGCCTTCTCGTTCAACTTCACCAACCCTTACAGGGATGCGTCAATCCCCATGATCGATTTCATGCTCGTAGCGGACATATATCGCTATTCGACCCAGGAGAAGACAGAGAATGTCACGCCGTCCTTCCCGCATCCTCCGTTGATCGACGGGGCATCCACCCAGCGATTGATCTTTCTCCCTAGCGTAGGCGCGAACACGACCACAAGGATTGATCTCCCGATCGAGACTTCCAGAAGAACGCCGCATGGCTCTTACTTCTCTCAGAGCACGTACTTCGTACGGTTCAACCTGACATTCAACTTCCCGGGTAACGAAACCCAAGTGGTGCTCAAGTCGAGGGGGTTCTTCACGGATGAGCAGTGGGACACCGCAGTCTCATTCTCGTCCGGGGAACCGATTGTGAACAGGACCTACCTCAAATCGATCGGTGTCGACGGGCTACTGCCGGACTCTTCCTTCGGGATAAAGATCCCCATCCCAAGATGGCCCCTGGCCGTGCTCGTTGGCGGCATCGGTGGTCTCTCATTTGCTGCTCTATATTTCTATGTCCTCGACAACCCCGGAAGATACCCTAGGCTAGAGCAGAGATTCTATTACCTGAGGGGAAAACTGCACGAGCTTCGGGGCAAGTCTAAGGATTGATGAGGAGATCGAGGCTGGATAGTCGATGTCCCCTTTCTGCTCCATCAGTCTCTTCACTTCCGGCTGAGCGAAGATCCTCAGCGCCTTGTCGATCTTCTTGTCCGTGAGTTTCAGAAACACTTTCCTGATCCTGAACGCTCTTGAGAGCTCCTTCCCGAACTCGTCCTTCCAGAGATTGTCATACTCGGCGAGGGAAGTCCTGCCGCGGGATTCCAGGAACGAGTTCGCAGTCTCTGCGCAAAGCTCCGCGCCCCTGACCCCCGTGTAGACCCCTCCGCCGGACAGGGGTTTGGCGTGGCAAGCGGCATCTCCCACAAGCATGATGCGCCCGCTCACTGCCGACTTGCCTACGCCCAGTGGTATCTTCCCAGAAGCGGTCGAGACCTTCCTGGCATGTCTGAACTGCGGTCTAGTCAAGAGTCTATTGAGATACTTCGCCGGGATATCGTCTGCGTCCCACGTGCACAGGCCCACTCTTACCGAATCAGCTGCTGGAATCGCCCACGCGAAGAAGCCAGGGGCGACATCTCTTCCGAGATAGATCTCGACGAACTCGTG
>CAZTFD010000048.1:0-9587 GCA_964612225.1 uncultured Thermoplasmata archaeon
TCGAGGTCTCCTGAGTAGACGGTGCAGGGTCCCTTCTTGTTGAGAGAGTACATGATCGTGCAGCTCGGGCATCCCTCTCCCTTGCACGTGCACTTCGACCTGAAGTTGTACGACTCGAGATCCGTAGGGACCGGTATGAGTCCCAGCCTGTGGGAGACGATCTCGTCGAACATGGGGGACACACTCTCATATGCGACGCCCTTCTCGTCCATTATCGGTCCAAGGTGGAATTCGACGGAATCCAGTGCCATCTTGGGGATGTCCGAGACTATTGTCCTTCTGAGCGCGTTCACGAACGCTGGGTTGGTGTCTGTGATGACGAACTTCGCCTTCGTCTGGGTCATCTCGACGATATCGATCTTCATTTAGAACCACTCTATACTCTGCGTCCCCTTCTGCCGCCCTTCTTCTTGGTCCCGTCATGGGGCACTGGGGTGACGTCTTCTATCCTTCCGATTCTAAGCCCTGCCCTGGCAAGACCTCTGATGGCTGCCTGGGCGCCCGGTCCTGGGGATGCGGACTTGTTGCCGCCAGGCGCGCGGACTTGGACGTGGATGCTGTCAATACCCTTCTCCTTCGCGATCTCCGCGACCTTCTCAGCAGCCTTCATGGCGGCGTACGGAGAAGCTTCATCCTTGGCCGCCTTGACCACCATGCCTCCGCTGGCCTTGGTGATGGTCTCAGATCCGGTGACGTCCGTGATCGTTATGATGATGTTGTTGTAGCTTGCGAAAATGTGTGCGATGCCCCACTTGCCCATTCTGCTCACTCCTTCCTCTCTTCAGCCTCGGGCTCGGGAGGGTTGGCAGTCTCGATGTCTGCCTCCTTGTCCTCCTTCTCTTCCTTCAGCTCGGCGGTGACCAGCTTCTTGAGCTTAGGCTTCGCGACATGGATCTCTTCCTTCTCGGTCTGGGTATTCTTCGCGGCCTCTTCCTGGGCCTTCGCCTGAAGCTCTTCGGGCTTGGGTCTTACAGGGTGGAGGTCATTTGCTATCGGAGATGTCGAGTGGTACTGGATCTGCTCCTCCTCGCCTCTCTTGACCAGGTAGCCTGGGATGGTGATCTTTCTGTTCCCGATCGCTGCGTGGCCATGTACGATGAATTGTCTAGCCTGCTTCGGAGAATACGAGAGTCCCTTCCTGTAGACGATCGTCTGCAAGCGTCGCGCGAGGACGGCCTCGGTTGTCAGAAGTAGAACATCATTGAGGGTCGCTCCCTCTGCAGTCAGTAGTGATAGCCTCGCGCATTTTGCGAGCAACTGGTCGGTCTCGATCTTGGCCTGTGGGTCTCCGGTCCTGACCCTCGCCTGGAGCTCCCGGCTCTGAGCTCTCAGAGACCTGATCAAGGATTGCGCGCGCCAAAGCTCTCTTTTGTTCTTGAGACCGTACTTCATGACAATTTCATTCTCTGTCTTGATGCGCTCGCCCTCCCACGGGTGAGCTGGAGTCTCATACTTCCTTCGTGAAAACTTTGGATCTCCCATGGGTCACACTACTCCTTCTTCTTCTCGCCCTCTGGCGCCGCTCCGGGCTCGAGCTTCTTCCTTATGACACCCATGGTCATGCCAGTCCTGCCGTTGGACCTAGTCCTCTGGCCCCGAACCTTCTGGCCTTGTTCGTGTCTTATGCCCCTATAGCATCTGATCATCTTCATCAGGTTGATGTCGTCTCTCCTGTTGAGTTCGACATCAACGCCGACAAGGTGCGTGTCCGCTCCGGTCGACCAGTCGCTTTGTCTGTTGACCATCCAGTGCGGGACCTTATCAGAATAATCGTTGATGAGCTTCTCAAGCTCATCCGTCTTAGTCTCAGGCAGGTCGCCGATCTTCGCGTTCCTAGGGATGCCCGCCATGCGCGCGATGTTCTCGGCGCTCCTGATGCCTACGCCTTTGATACCTGTGAGTGCGATAACGATGTTCTTTGTGCCGTCCAGATCGGAATTCACGATCCTGACGATATACCTGAAGTTTTCGCCCCTCTTCTCCAAAGGCTTCTTCGCGACGGGCGGAGTCTTCTCTCCCTTCTTCCCAGCCTTAGCTGAGTCCTTCTCCTTGGGCGCACCCTTCGTCTTGGCCTCTTTCTCCTCAGGCAAACGGCAACCTCCGCGGTATATCTCTTAGTCTTGTCCAACCAGACAATCAAGACTGTCTGGGGAGCATTCTCCCCGACACACTAAGGTATATAAAACACTTATGCTGGTGGTGAACAGCTGATTAGCGCCTATTCTAACGCATCCAGCATCTATTCATCCTCAGACAAATCCTTGACGGGAGCCCGTATGTGTCCGCGTTCGGGAGATCGGTCTCCTCGGGCGTGATCGTGTTCATGGACATGCGTATGGACCCGCCTTCCCTCCCTTTCGATGACCTTGGTCAACTCTTCGACGGCTTGGTTCATCGAGACTGGCATGTCTCCGACCCGGTAGCCCATTGAATCGAGTATGCCGAACAGTCTCGAGACGGGTGGTATCTCCAGTCCGGCTTTGTCTAAGATTTCTCTGGCCAAGACTATGTCGCGCATCGATCCCTCCATGATGGGGGACACGTTGAGAACGATTGCTCGGTCCACTATCTCGGCGGCGGCTTCCAGATCATGGGTGGCTATCAGCATGGTTTTGTCCATGTCCCTGAGTAGCTTGATCAACTCGCTCCTCGCCCTCGGATCAAGTCCAGAAGTCGGTTCATCCATCAATAACATCTTCGGGTCCATGGCAAGCGTGCCCGCGATTGCGACCCGCTTCTTCATCCCGTAGCTGAGCCGGTGCGGCCGCCGCTTGGCCAGATGCTCAATACCTGCGCATCTGAGCGCATGTGTCACTCGCCCATCGACATTGTCTGAACCTATATTCCTCGGTCCAAACGCGACATCCTCTTCGACCGTGGGCATGAATATCTGGTCGTCCGGGTCCTGGAACACAAGTCCGATGTTCCTCCTCACAGCGTCAGCGTTGGACTTGACCAGATCTACCCCAGAGACAGTCACCCTCCCAGTGAACGGCATCCTGAACCCCGCTACCAAATGTAGCAGAGTTGACTTGCCTGCCCCGTTAGGTCCCACGAGCGCGACCTTCTCTCCCTCCTCGATTGCCAGCGTGATGCCTTCCAACGCAACGGTACCATCATCGTAGACGAACCCCAGGTCTTGCGTCTCGAGCAATCTCAGAAGATCACCTCGATCTGCAGCGCGACCAGGGTTGCGGACGCTGCAAAGAACAGCGCCATGAAAGATGCGTCAGCGAGAGCGATGGTCGGGCGCTTCCCCATCAGCATGTCCTCCCTGAAGCCGCGGGCCTTCAATCCCTCATAAACGTTCTCCGCCCTCGCTGATGACCTGACAAGCACCATGCCTGCCGTGTACGACAGGACTCTCATGCCGTTTCTGTCCAGGAGATTCCTCCCTCCGGCAAACCCCCTGGCCTTCCTGGCGATCTTCATCCTTTCGAACTCATCGGCTATGAGTAACAGGTATCGATATGTGAGCAGGAGAAGTGTTGTGAGCATAGCTGGGACTCTCAGTCTTCTCAGTCCCCTGAATAGTTCGAAGGTCTCCGTTCCCGCCGCTAAGGTCAGCAACGCCAGCGTGCACGCCGAAACCCTCATCCACATGTTCAAGGCGCGCTCCGCGCCTCCGAAGACGAAGACTGACGCAGACGCGACGAGAATGAATGGAAAGGCTGCGAGATAGGCTCTGGACAGAACGCTCGCAGGAACCCGGCTGGACGCAGCCAACACAATTGCGACTGCGAGCGACATCAGGATGAGGGTCGTCCTCGTCAGAAGCGCTGCAGCCACCACGAAGGAGAGCACTCCCAGCAATTTGGCTCTCGTATCCAGCCTACCGAACCATATCTGGCTAGCGTGCTCGTCCAGACGCTGGATGTTCAAACCAAGACTACCATGTGCAGTTGCCATGATATCAGGATCTTCCGCCGGTTCTTCTTGAATCTAGGAGCCTGAGAAAACCTAGTGTGGCCAGCGCGACGACGAGGAATCCCATGATGCCAGCGAAGAGGGCTGCGAAGTATGTCTCTCCGTAGCTGAACGGGGAAGCAGCAATGGGTTCGCCCTCGCTGACACCTGCACCCGCCAAGGTCTGCTCTAGCCCGTCCCTTCCATCGCTCGCATACAGGAAGTAGAAAGGGAGAGCCAACGCGAAGACGATGAGTACAGAAGCAGTCGCTTGGATTATCTTAGAATACGGGAAACGTGCCAGGCCAGGCGGGGGGTCGCTAGCGGCACTGCTGCTTTGGAAGGTCCGCGGGGAAACCTGAAGTACGTATGCTATGACCCCGACCGTGATCATGGCCTCTCCGATGCCGATTACCGCGTGGTATCCAAGCATCGCGGGGACAGACACTGTAGCCGCAATGCCATAGGTCCCGGAAGAGATGGCATAACTGACAACCAGTTCTGCAGCGCACGCTGCAGCGGCAATGAATACGCTTGCCCACGAAGCCACGCCTACTGCCACTCTCTCGCCGAATTTCTGTGAGCGCGAGGCGACGGGTTTGATCAGGTTGAAGACTCCCCAGCCAGTGAGGGGAGCGATGACTGCCATGTTCAGTCCGTTCAACCCGAATGCGGTGATCCCGCCGTCCCCGAACATGAGCGCCTGGATAAGCAACACGACGGTCATTCCAATCACGGCCATGGCGGGACCCACTATGATTGCGAAAAGGGCTCCTCCGATCAGGTGACCTGTAGTCCCTCCGCCGACCGGGAAGTTGACCATCTGGGCAACGAATATGCCAGCCGAGAGTAGTGCGATTCTTGGGAGCTCCTTATCATGGAGATGTCTGCGGGAGACAGCGAACGCCGCCCCTATCACGAGCAGGAATTCGACCAGGCCGATCGCTGCGACGACGGGGTCCATTAGCCCATCTGGAATGTGCATTCTAGGTCGCTCCTGTAATACAATTTTGAACTTTCGTAATACCAGAATTCACGTCATATATTTAGACTCTATTGTCACGGTCCAGAAGATATTATCTCGAAGCACTGCATTGAGCCCTCGATGGCCGAGAAGACGAGAATCTCCCTCAGCGTATCAGCAGAACTCCTTGAGGGATTTGATCACCTGGCGAAGACTCTAGGACATCCGACGAGGTCAAAGGCGGTCAGCGAGGCCATGCGGGAGTTCTTGGCGAACCGGAAGTGGGACCTCGCGAAGAAGGGCGTGGTCCCAGGCGTTATCATCGTGACCTACGACCATCACTCGCGCGGCATAAACAAGGCGCTGACGGAACTTCAGCATGATTATCCAGATATCGTTTCAGCGACAATGCACATCCATCTCTCGAAGCACACCTGTCTTGAGGTGATCGCATTCAAGGGCGCGGCCGATAGGGTGAGATCATTATCGAAGATGCTTCAATCTCAGAAGGGCGTGCTCGATCTGAAGTTGGTCACTTCTCCAGCTTAACGCCTCCTGGTATTTGTGGACGTTTGTAGCGGTTCTGTTGTTGTCCTTACATACTGGCCCTTGACCGTCCACGCTAGGTTGAACGAAAAATGGCATGAGGTCAGAACCCTTCCCACGCTGCGGTTCAGGGAGTGCCGCCGACTAGGATGAGGATGATGGCAGTCGCGAGACCCGCTATGACGAATCTTAGGCCCGTGTACACTATCATCTCCTTGATCAGGCTCCCCAGATAGGCGCCCAGGACAAAGAGAAGGCCGAGAGTCAAAGCGATAGCTGTTGTCACCGCAGCATCCAATGACATGAAGTAGAACGGCAGGAGCGGGACGAATGCCGCTAGAAGCGGCGAGACCCCGTGGACGATGGCGCTGACAGATATGCTCACTCTCATCGCTTCGACTCTTGCCCCTTCAACCGGTCTGAGCATCGCCTTCTCCAGATGCTGGTGGCTCAGAAGATGCTCAACCCTTTCTGCCTCGTACGCGCCAACAGTGCTGGACACCGCAAGTGCGATGCCGCCCGCGAAGCCAGCGGCGAGTATGAGCTGCTTCGCCAGTTCGGGATGGGCATGTCCCTCGGCGACGTATGCTCCCAGTATGACGCCAAGGATCGTGAGTGCGCCATCGAAGGCGCCGATGACGAAGTATCTCCTGGCAATTGCCCCCGATTTCGTCAGAGTCAGATTGAACCTGAGCTTCTTCATGCGTTCTGAGAACCTTGTCATCTGGTTTTCACTCTTTTTCCATGGTGTCCCTCACCATGGCTACTATTCTGTCCAGTGCGGATTCGAGCTTCGAAGGATCCGGACCTCCGCCTTGGGCGAAGTCCGGTTTGCCTCCTCCTGAACCCCCGATGAGGGCCATGCCCTCCTTGATGAGTGGTCTGCAGTCTAGTTGGACATCAGCACTCCTCGCGACAACGATCTTCGCCCCTTGCTCGTCGGATCCAAGGACAGCCACCATCTTGGGCTTGCCTATCAATTCCTTGGCCATGTTCACCAGGTGCTTCATGTCCTCGGACTCGACGTATCTAACGATTCTGACACCATTGATGTGCACGGCTTTCTGGACGAGCTCGTCGACAGTCTCTCCGACCCTGCCCTTCCTGATCGCCTCAAGCTCCTTCACTAGGTCCTTCTTGTCCATCATCAGCTTCGCGACGGCCTCGTTGATCCTGTCCGGAGTAGTGTTGAGGTTCGCACTTGCTTCCGTGACGGCATTCCAGAGGCTCATCATCTGTTCGACAGCGGGCATGCCCGAGACGAACTCCAATCTCACGACTCCGTCCTGTATGCGTTTGGTCCTAAGTATCTTGATCGCACCGACCTCAAGCGTGTTCTTGCAGTGGATCCCGCCGCACGCCTCCACATCGAAATCGCCTATCCTAACGACTCGTATGTCCTTTCCAGGGACTGCGCCTCCCTGGTACAGTCTGAAACCGTATCGCTTCTCAGCAACGTTCCTCTCCATGAACGAGCTCTGGACCTTGGTCGCCGAGAGGACTGTCTCGTTCGCCAGGAGTTCGATCTTCTCAAGCTCCTCAGGCGTGAGGTCCGCGTAATGAGTTATGTCCAGGCGCGCCAAGTCGGCCCCCTTGTGTGCGCCTGTCTGCCAGATGTGGTTCCCGAGGGTTCTTCTGGCAGCGCCGTTGATGATATGAGTTGCAGTATGGTGACGCTGGAGCCTTCGCCTGCGTTTCTCTTCAATAGTGCTTGTTATCTGCTTGCCCACGACTGCCTGCATTTCGCCTTCGACCTTGTGCACGACAACGTTCCCTACCTTGTCGACGTGCACGACTTTCATATCCTTCATCGTGCCACTGTCGCTCTCCTGGCCCCCGCTCTCAGCGTAGAAGTAGGTCTTGTCGAGGACGACCAGATCCCCCTGGACGGCGAGTACCTTCGCCCTGAACTTGTACTTGGATGGGTCCTTGTAGAACAGCAATTTCGTCGCCGGAAGCCCCTTCGGGAGGTCGATTTCGGGTTCGATGTCCTCGCGCTCGACCTTGGAATGCCTTGCCGCGACTTTCTGGTAGAAATCGTCCGGGACCTTGACCGGTCCGGATGCGAACTCGGCGACGACCTCAGGATTCAATCCGTGGGAATCGTAGAGTTCGATCAAGTCATCCTCTGTGATCGTCTTCCTCTGGCTGCTGGAGCCTTCGAGGCGCTGGACGATACCCCTCCCCTTCACAAGCGTGTCCCTGTACTTCTCCTGCTCCACATCGACGAGCTTTACTATCTCGCTCTTGTTCTCCCTCAGGTCCGGGAAGTCCTGGGAGAAATAGTCCACTTGTTTAGCGACTATCTCCGATAGCTTTCTCTCAATGCCGAGTTGGGACAACTCTCTCAGTGCTCTCCTGACGAGCAGCCTTGCAAAGTAACCTTGGCGGACATTGGATGGGACGACACCATCGCTGAGCATGAACATGAGCGCTCGCGTGTGGTCGCAGACGACATAGATGCTCTCGAGCGGCCGGATCTGTCTCATGAAATCATCGGCATCCATTCCGAGGCGAGCTGCAGCATCTGCCCTGAGGGACCTTACGTCTGCCGCGGTCTCAATCTTCATCTTGCCAGCCACTTTGGAATATTCTGCCAGAATCCTCTCATCGGCCCTCGTTCCCGAGAGGCGCTTGAGGTCCTCCAACACATCGCCAAAGACCGCCTCATATGCTGAAGGTGTTCCCTGTGAAATCCATGTAAGCCTCTCGAGGCCGTAACCAGTATCGACGACCTGGATGTCCATGGGTCTCTGCTGGCCGTTCTCGATGGAGTAGCTCATGAAGACAAGCGTTGCGACCTCAACGCCGCCAAGAAGTACCTCGAGGCAAGGACCAGCGTTTCCACCGCCCTCCCACCAGGCTTCGGAGTAGTTGACCATCTTGGGATCAAGGCCGTGGACCTTCGTGAGGAATTCATGACACAGCTCTGTCGTGCGGTCCTTCCAGTATATCTCCTTGCCCTTCTTGTTGAACACGTGATGGGCCATCATCTCGAACATCGTGAGGTGGGAACCAGTCTTGCCGACATTGTCGATGTCGTTGAACCGCACGCACGTCTGCGAGATCCCTAGAGGGTTCGCAGGTGGGTCCACAACTCCTTGGATGACCCATGGTTGGAATCCGTAGATGCTCGCCTGGGTGAAGAAGACATCGTCCCTCCAGCGAGCCGTGATCGGGTATCTAGATATCCGGGTGTGGCCGTTCTTCTCCAGGAATGATAGGAAGCTCTCGCGCATCTCGTGGACGTTCTGCTTCTCCTTGAGCAGCGGCTTTCCTATGAAAGTGTATTCGACACATGGTGCTTCGCCGCAAGTATCGTTGTCACCAAGTGTCCAGTAGTACTTCCCGCAGGACTTGCATTGCCTCCGCTGGAAGCCATTGCTCTTGAAGAACTCAAGCTCGTAGTCCTTCGTATCCATACTAGACTGCTGCATGAGTCCTCAGAATATAACCGTTTTCGTACCGGAGATGCATTCTGGACTCACGCAAATGACCTTGAGGCGAGCACGCCATTGGTGACTGCCAATCCTAGGTGAATGAGTATGATGGGTCGGATAGCATCGGTCTGATCTTGTCTACGGACTGCCCTTCCTTGATGATCTTCGTCACTTTGAGCGCCTCCTTCTTGGACCCGAGGAGTATCGCTCCGATCATCTTGCCGTCCTTGATGACGAATTTCTTGTAGATGCTTCCGTCGGAGGTGACGGCCCGGACCTCCTCGAATCCAGGGTCCGGGGGCTCATGCGCGCTTCTGACGATGCCGATCGAAGCGAGATCGAATCCCGACACCTTCAAGGTGTTCGATGGGACTGTGCCAGCATAGTCCGGTCCGGGTTGCCCGAGCATCTTCTTCGCTGCTATCCTTGCCTCATCCAGGGCCGGAGGTATCATCGCCCAGACTTGTCCCTGGAACTCGCTTACATCCCCGAGAGCGAAAATATCCGGGTCCGACGTCCTAAGCGACGAATCAACGATGATTCCCTTGTTAGTCTTGAGTCCTGCCTCCTTGGCAAGATTCATGTTGGATCTCGTTCCCGCGGATAGGATCACCATGTCTCCCTCGATTACCCTGCCGTCTTTGAGCTTCACGCCTTCGACGGATGTTGCTCCGAGGATCTCATCGGTCTCCGCCTTCGTTATGATTCTCGCGCCCGTCCTCTCTATCCAT
>CAZTFD010000049.1:0-9441 GCA_964612225.1 uncultured Thermoplasmata archaeon
GGAAATCATCCAAAAGACTATATATTAACACGAGCCGATACAGGGATGGTGGGATGTTTGACAAAAGCCTACTGCGTTAAGTGCAAGAAGTCCGTCGAGATGAAAGACCCGAAGAAAGTCAAGCTGAAGAACGGAAAGCCTGCATCAAAGGGAACCTGCCCTAAGTGCGGCACAAAGGTCTTCAGAATCGGCGGCTGAAAACTGCTTCCTTCAAACCAATTCCAGAAGACCCCGAACGATCCGTTAACATGTCTCAATGGGGGTCTTCTGAAAGCGTTCTATTTTGAGCGTTCCAGATAGTATCCTCGTTCAGACAATGCTGCGAGGGCCCTCGCCGCGCGCCAGAGCGTCGGATACGCCAAAACTCTTCGCTTCTCGAATTCCCTCAGAAGGTCCTGGGTATGAGGTCCGCCGAATGCGCAAATGACGATCCGTGCCCCCTTCGATCGGGATCTCCTTTCGGCCACATCCACCAGTTTCTTAGTGATGTTCGGCGGTTGAAGCTCGAGAGACATGAGAATCCCGTCGACGCCTGGATCCGCCTGCAAACGCGTCAGGACGGCTTCGTACATCTCATCAGTGACCGCAGCTGTAAGGTCCACTGGGTTGTTGACAGAGGAGTAGCTGGGCACCATCTCTCTTATCGAGTTGCGGGTCTCAGGAGATAATCTTGCCATCGTGAGTCCCACTCCATGATCGCGGGACTCGACGTAGTCCGCAGCGATCACCCCGAATCCGCCGGCACTCGCGACGACGCATATGCGATCGCCCTCGACGTGGTTCACATAGGCCAGTGCCTTCGCCAGGTCGATCAGCTCCTCCTCGTCGTACGCTCTCACAGCCCCGACCTGTCTCAAGACACCATCCACCATGCCATCTGACGAGGATGCGAGGGCGCCGGTGTGCGACCTTGCTGCTGCGGACCCAGCTTTGGTCCTTCCCGACTTTAGCACGACGACCGGCTTGATCTTCGATACCTTTCGGACGATGTCCACGAACTTGCGTCCATCCGAGAACGATTCGAGGTAGAGGGCGATGCAATCCGTCGCCTTGTCGTTTGAGAGGTACATTAGCAGGTCGTTCTCATTGATATCGACCTTGTTCCCCAAACCTATGCATGCTGAAATCCCTATGCCGGCCTCCGCAGCCCTTTCCAAGAAGGAAATGGATACCGCCCCGCTCTGAGAAAGAACAGCAATCGCACCCTTCCCAGGGCGAGCGCTCCTCTCTCGGGGTATGAAGAGTGTGTCAAGTCCGTTGGAGGGAACGTACATCCCCATTGTGTTAGGACCCAGCAGCCTGGTCCTCGATCCGCGGACGGCTTCGGCCAGCTCCCTCTCCAGCTTCTCACCATTCCGCCCAGATTCCCCAAATCCGGATGAGGAGACGATAACGATCTCCACACCTTTCTCGACACATTGTCTCACAGGTGCGATCGAACCCGCAGCAGGGAGAGAAATGACCGCGAGATCGACTACGCCTTGGATAGCCAATACGCTGGGATAACATTTCAGCCCAAGGATCTCTTTCTCCTTGGGGTTCACGGGATAGAGCTTGAATCTGCCCTTTGAGAGGTTCTTGAGGACGATATGGCTGAGCTTCGCGGGGCTTGCAGAGGCACCAATCAATGCGACTGACCTTGGCTTGAAAAGAGCGTCTAGCGAATCAGCCATTGGTGAGGCGATTGCCCTGGAAGGTCTTATCGATTACCCTGATGGGAGACACTCTAGACCGTGGACAGGCGTGGGCTATTGAGGTCGCCAGATTGAGAACATTGAAATAGAGTCGACACAATAACACAGTTTAGACTTCTGGCTTTGGAAGGGGGGAATAAGTGGAGCTACGAGACATGCTGAGCGGTTCGAATCCCGTCAGGATATCTCCGGACGCGACTGTGAGCGACGCGCTTGTGTCCATGATCGAGAACAAGACGGATTTCCTGCTTGTCGACCGAAAGAATCAGAACGACTCGTATGGGATCGTCTCGAGATGGGACATCGTTGAAGGAGCGATTGCCGACGGTCGAGACCTGGCCACGACCCCGGTGACGGACTACGCCAAGAAGCCGCTCATCGTCATGAACAACTTGAACCTCGACATCCGGTGGGTGGCGAAGAAGATGGCGAATGAGCGAGTCTCGAAGATCGCTGTGTTCGACGCTGACAACTTCCTTGGGTTCATCACCGATGTCGACATCCTCAGGGTGATTGCCGCGCGAACGAAGCAGACCAAGGAGGCAAAGGAATGATCCACACTCCTCTGATCCTGAAGGACATTGTGAAGACCTTCGAGCTGCCGACAATCGAGGGGGATGCGACGGTCCTGAGTGCAATTCAGAAGATGCTCGACGAGAACAAGTACTCGGTCCTTGTGCCCAGGAAGAACAAGCACGACGCCTATGGGATAGTCACAAAGAAGGACATCGTGTCCAAGGTCGTCGCAGAGGGGAAGGACCCCAAGAAGGTCAAGGTGAAGGACATCATGTCAAAGCCGCTCGTCATTCTGACGAACCTATCTCTGGATCTCAGATGGGTGGCCAAGGCAATGGCCAACTCGGGAGTGTCAATAATCGCTGTGTTCGACAAGGGAGACTTCTATGGATACGTGACCGAGGCATGCATCATCGAAGGAGTCTACAACGCAGTCAGGAGAGCTAAGCTGGAGCAGGGAGTCGAATACGTGTCCTGCTGATGCGAAATCGACATGCTGACTGCAGAGCGCCCGGACAAGAATGAGAAGAGATAGGGGTTTGAGGAGAAGAGGTGCGGTCACCTCTCCCCGTAGGGTTTCTAGCTGAGCTCTCAGTAGTACTTCGTCGTGGAGGTGATCTGTTCGTCGACGTATATCTTCCTCTTTCCGAGTTCCTTGAAGAACGCCTCAGGCTCGACCGTGGCCTCCGCGGGGAACACACCTGGCTCCTTTATCCTCTTAGTATTCTGCCAGTGACCGACGATCGCAGGTGGGACTGATGTATCCCTTGCCGATGATACGCCCCTCTCGGGGTCGTTCCAGGTCACGATGAAGTATGTGACCGTCTTTGGCATACCGTCCTTCTTCCCGGCGCAGTCGATCCTGAACATATCGTATTCGAACTTCTCCTTCGGCGGAGATCCTCGGCCTTCTGCGATGCCTTTCTGGTACATTGCAGTCAGGTAGTCGAGAGGTGATACGCCATAGGCATCTAGCTTCTTGTCGTCAGCGAATCCGAGCCCTCTCAGCGTCATGAATGTGGCCATGTCGCTCGGGGGGAAGCCTATCCTGAATGTAACCTGCTTCGCGTTCAGGTACTTCCCCATGGTCGCTGGCTCAGAGTGCTTGATGAAGTAGGCCTTCACCTTTCCGATCGGGTCAGGCATGACTGCATCGGCCTCTCCTCCGAGTATCTTCTGCTTCTGGTACTTGCCACCGATCCACTGGACCGATTCCTGCGTGAACTCGTCCAGAACAGTCCTTATCGAGTAGCCCGGCCAACCTGCCTCCTTGATCGGCAGTGTGTTGCCCCAGGCGCATACGATGTCGATAGAATCCACCACATCCAGCCTCTTGGCGCCCGCAGCGCCCGCAATGTTCGTCATGCCAGGCGTGCTGCCAAGGCCGATCGTGGCGTTGATGCCCGCATCCTTCCACTTCTTGTGCAGCTCCAGCTGCTTAAGGCACGTGTCGAAGAACCCACCTAGGTCTGTGTATGTGGCGCCGCCCTTCAGGCAGGCGTCCATGACGCCCAGGTTGGTCTGATACCATGCGCAGTTGATCACGGACCCTACCTTCTCCTTCTTTATGGTCTCAAGGACCTTGGGACCGTCGTTAGCGTCAAGCTCCATCAACTTGACCTTCTTAGAGAGCTTGAGGTCTTCAACCGCCTTCTTCACGTTGCCCATCTTCCGGCTCGAGGCAATCACATCCTTTTCACCGCACATTTCCACGAGGTCCTGAACAGTGTAAGCGCCGATCTGCCCCGAAGCGCCAAGAACCAATATGCTCATCTCTTGCACCTCCTTGTTGTATTCATCTGAGTCTTCCAAAATCGTCTTTCGGACTAGACAGTAGCCGTACAGTTACAATCTACTTAAACGTTTTCTGGTCATCATTCACCCCGTTCACAAAAATCAGCAATAGGTAGCGCCTTGATTGAACCTATGACCACATGAAAGCTGAGAACTGAAACATATTTCTAAATGAAGGACGAATTTAAGAATCGCGATTTGAGAGGATCTCGAATCTGCCAAGCACATCAGAAATGCGCTCTAGTTCACCGTGACTCGCTTCTTCTGAGACTTCCGCACCCTTATCTCGAGAGAGTATCCCCTGAGCCTCACCTTCACGGACTCGGTATCCAAGACCTCTCGGGATTCGACTCCCAGGTAGTAAGGTCTACATTGGGCCTCGTCCGAGCATCCGAATACCTCGACCTTGTTCTTGTCGACGTTGACCCGCATGTTATCCTCGGGCACATTGGGGAGCTCGACTTCGAGAGACAACTCCCTCTCAGTCTCCGATGTCCTGAACTTCGGGGCGATAGGAAGTGGCCTGAGCATCCTCGTTACAGGCTTATCATCGATGCCCCATATCATGTGGATGAAGCCCTGCTCCGCCCTTTCCATCTCCTCGTCCAGGTTCCGGATCAGGTCGGAGGCTGCCCAATACTTGGAGTCTTCGACAAGGTCCTTCATCTTCCGGGATTTGCGGACAACATCAGCCATACATGTACGACTTCCCCAGGCGCTCTGCCTGACTCTGTCTTGCAGCTAGCATCTCCTTGGTCTTCTCCACGGTGGCCTTAACGTTTTCTTCTATCATCTCCGCCTCTTTGTTGAGCTCTTTCAGGTCCACCTGGACGCTGGGAAGCAACTTCGTGACGGACTCGACCAGCTTGGCGCCTCCTCTTGCATCCGGATACATCGCGTTCGCCTCGACCAGAAGGCATATGACATGCTTTCCGAGCCTTTCGCCCTCGCTGAGCAGGGCACCGGAGACACCCGTGATCATGCCGATCTTGAACTGTTCTATCCCGGCAGCGGCGATCAAGTCGCGCGCATGCTGTGTCGACCCAACGCCGAACACCCTGACCTCCTTTGGGGGCTCCGCCTCCTGGCTAGACATCAATCCTTCAAGGCCGATGATTAGGTCATATCCATTCGGCGTTGACCATTCCAACATCGTCTTGGCCAGAGGCGATGACAGCGAAAGAGGTATCTGGAACTCGGAAGCCACGATGGAGAGGTTCTTGTATCCGAGTATCCTCAGAGGGTATCCGGGAATGCCGTCCTGAACGAGCGCCGCGGGCGGGACATCGTCAGAGAGCACGTATGCGATGCGTTCCATCTTGAGCGACTCTGCGATGAAGCTCCCAGCTATGGTTCCAACCATTCCGACGCTGGGGAATGCACTCACGAGGGTGCCGCCACTGGGTTTCGCTCCCTTGGCCACTTGAATCTCGAACATCTGTCTACAGCTCCTCACCCAAAATTGAGCTCCATAGTATAGTACTTTCTGGCGAATCCCTCAACGCACTCCTAGCGTACCAGAGCGACTGCATCCAGCTCCACGAGTGCCCCTTTCGGGAGCTCGGATACTTCGACGGTGCTCCTTGCCGGCTTGGCGATCCCGAAATGTCTCGCATAGACCTCATTAACCGCAGGAAAATCCCCAATATTCTTGAGATAGAGCGTCACCTTGAGGACCATGTCTAGACCACTGCCTGCCGTCTCCAAGACCGCCTTCAGATTCATGATCGCCCTGTGAGCCTGTGCTGAAGCGTCGGTCCCCACAAGATCGCCCAATCTCGGATCGAGGCCCAATTGGCCTGAGCAGAAAACGAATCCTCCGACTACTATCGCCTGAGAATATGGACCAATCGGTTTCGGCGCGTTCTCAGTCACCACTGACCTGATCCTGTCGTTCATCTCGGAGTCAACTCCTGGCCCGCGATCTGTCATAGACAACATCGCCACCGACTACAGTCTTCAAGACTCGAATCGAAGACATCCTAGAAGGGTTCTCGAAGGGGTCGTCAGAGAGCACGACGAAATCCGCTAGCCTGTCCTCAGCGAGTGTCCCCTTTGCTCCCTCGCTGAAGGACGCGAAGGCCGCATCCCTCGTATACGCGGCAAATGCCTCAAGGGCTGAGATCTTCTGAGCATGGTGAGGTGCAGTCACTGCCGAGTCAATGCCATACATCGGTGAGAACGGCATGCAGTCCGAGCCGAAGACCAGCCTGACCTTCGAATCCAGGATCTCTCTGAAAGGATTGTTCCGCGCGGTGCGCTTTGCACCAAGCCTGGACAGGTACATTCCGTTCGTGCCTCCCCACTCGCCTATGAAGTTTGGCTGCATGGAGGCGATCAGCCCCAGCTTCCGCATCTTCTTGAGGTGCTCTGCTGTCGGCAATTCCAGATGCTCGATCCGATGCCTGTGGTCATTCCCTGGGTGTTTCGCGAGCGCCGACGCAAGGGACTGGATTGCTACGCCGATCCCGACATCGCCTATGGCGTGAATCGCGAGCTGAATGTTGGCCTCATTTGCCCTGTCAACGAGGTCTACCAGATCGGATTTCCGATGGACGAGCGTCCCTTTGTTCCCCTTGTCATCGTCGTATGCCTCGGATAGGGCGGCGGTCCTTGCTCCTAGTGCGCCGTCGCAGAAGATCTTGAGGCCGCCCAACTTTAGCATATCAGACCCAATGCCTGTCGATAGACTCATCTTGAGCATCGAATCCAAGTTGCGCGAGGGAATGTTGAACCACACGCGAACGCCGAGACTTCCATCCCTCTCCGCAGTTCTGAACACCTCTAGGTCTTCGGATTCTCCATTGTCGTTGATGGATGTGACCCCTAGGGAATGCGCCATCTTGGTTGCCGCTGCCAACCCCTTCGCCTTCTTGGCGATATCAGGGGCCGTCGATGCCCGAGGGATTGCCACCGCGCTTTCTTTGAGGATTCCAGTGAGTCTCCCTGAAGAGTCGATACATGCGTCAGGAGTATTGGCGTCAATGCGCAGTTCAGAGATCGCCTTGGAGTTGATGGTGGACATATGACCGCATACACGATGTGCTACACACGGATGTCCAGGACAACACTTGTCCAAGTCTTCTCTGGTGATGAACCTACCATCAACCCACCCGCTCTCCTTCCAGTTCGTGGCTATGACCCACTCGTCGGATGGGATGTGCGCTGCCGCTCTCCGTATGAGAGCGAGAGCCTCTCCGAGCGACTTGGTCCTCGAAAGATCCACGTTCCTCGAATCGACGCCCATCTGGATGAAGTGCGTGTGACAGTCAATGAAACCTGGGACTACCGTCTTGCCCTGGAGATCGTGCTTGTCGCTGCCCCTAGGGGCGTTCCTTCTGATCTCGAAGTCTCCGCCGATTCCAACAATCCTGCCGTCGTCCACTGCAATCGCGCGAGCGGACTTCTTTGAGCTGTCGAATGTGTAGACTCTGCAGTTGTAGTAGACTGCGCTAGCACGCCTCAAGTTCATGGTATACCGACGACACGTGAACGGGAAGCTCAGATATTATCCTTCACAGATGACGGAGGGAAGAATCACTTCGGGTACAGCATCATCTCGAGGAGTGTTGAGAAGGCCTGCTCGACATTATAGCCAGTCTTAGCGGATGTCAGCATTGCTGGAGAATCGTGCTTCTTCGCAAATACCTCAAGGTCCTGGAAAGGCACCCGCGTCTCCTCACGCAGGTCGCACTTGTTCCCGAGGAATACAATCGGCACTTTCCCAGTCGTCGAGGTCATTGCCTTGATCCAATATCTAAGCTCGCCCAAACTCTCCTTGCTCGTGACATCGCATACTGCGAGCGAGCCTTCGACCCCGTAGAAGTACGCTTCTCGCAAGACCTCTCTGAAACTCGGCTGGCCCATGATGTCCCAGACGAGCAGGATCACTCGCTGAGGAGCGCCAGTCTTCGGGTCCTTGACCTCGATTTCCTTCTTTGTCACCTTCGTTCCGATCGTCGCAATGTACTTGTCATCGAAGACATCGAGTACGAAACGTCGAATGAGGCTCGTCTTGCCGACCCCTACGTCGCCGATCAGACAGATCTTCAATTTCCTTGTTTCATCGCTCTGAGGCAATGATTCGAACTCTCCTGTACCATCAATGTATGGATAGCTGGTCTATAAAATCTTTGCACGACAGTCTCAGCCTAGCGAGGAAGCATCAATCAATTGAATCGTTATTGTCTGCTATTGTGCTCGTTTGCATCGAGAAAAGCTAGCAAATCAAAAGACACTTATGTCATGAAAGCCTATATGGACACAGGGATGCGTCACGATAAGAGCGGAATAATTGAGAAAGACGGCTCTTGGATGGGACAGACGCATCGAATAGCAGGGCCTGATCCCTGAGTAGACCAAAAAGGAGGAAACCAACATGTCTTGTGGAAAGTGTGGAGCAAAGAAGAAGACGAAGGCAAAGAAGAAGGCCAAGAAGAAGAAGTAACTCGGGAGACCGAACTCCTCTGTTCTGGGAGGGACGAAGAATGGCTCCAAAGAAGAAAGCATCTAAGAAGGCCGGGAAATCTTCCAAGAAGAAGAGTTACTACCGAGGAAAAGAAGTCCGTGCATGCAAAGAACGCTGACGCACGAACTCTGGCAAAACCAACTTCGAGGTCCTAGGATCAAACCCCACCAAATCTCTTTCATATTTAATTATTACACATTTTCGGGACACTAGCGCATTCAATGAGAATGGCAGGCGCATCAGACGAGACCCTCCAGAGGTGACCCATTCATCTATGTCGTATCTCTTGCCGATAAGCTTAGCAAGCTCTGTCCTATGTTCCTTCGAGAGCGTATACGCGCTCTCGTCGTCCACTACGACATGGAAGCCGCGTCCGGAGAACACGATGCTCACATCATTGTATGCTTCTCTCATCTCAGCGGCCAATTCAATGGCCTGACGCCTGACAGACTTGAACTCGATCATGCAGAACGACATTCCCCTGTCCCTCTGCATCTTGTCCCCTATGTGCCCGTGATACGGGCAATCGACATTCTCGGGGTCGAGGTCGAAGGCCAGTTGCTGCCCATCGTAATTGTCACACTCAGAGCACCTTCCTCTTCCGCTAGTGCACCGCGCGCACGCGGAGACATCCAAGTATCTGTTCCTGTCATAGTACAGACCCTCCGGGAGATAGTCAAGAGCGTAGGACCGGACATCGGCTGCGTCATGCCAATCATCGATGATGACGACATTGTCCTTGTCCTTAGCGTGGTGCGGGACGACTATCCCGGAACGGCGACCAGGTATCATCGCGAACTTCATGGATCCCTGACGACGTCCGATCCATCTCGATACAGCGCGAACACTGAACTCGTGTCCGTAGAACTCCTTTCTCTCATCGAGAGTGGAGAACCTCATCCCGTGCGGTAGCCTCAGCACGATGACTGAACCGCCTGTTACTCTAAAAAGGCTCGGGAACGCGACTTA
>CAZTFD010000050.1:0-6895 GCA_964612225.1 uncultured Thermoplasmata archaeon
CCGCCGTTGGCCCGGAACACGCCTTCCTAAGAGACAAAGGACGGGCCAAGTACGCTGCGATCAACGATAAGGAAGCTCTCTCGGCGTTCCACATGCTCTCCGAGACCGAAGGGATCATACCCGCGCTGGAGAGCGCTCACGCGGTCGCATACGCCGTCCGTCTCGCCAAGACGATGGACAGGGACAAGACGATAATCATCAACCTCTCAGGCAGGGGAGACAAAGACGTGAATCAAGTGGCTGAGCTGGAGGGCCGGTTATGAGCAGGATCTCGGATCGTTTCGAACGGCTTCGACGAACCGGATCGGGAGCATTCATTCCATATGTTTGCGCCGGCGACCCAGATTGCGATTTCACGTTGGCGCAGATCGAGAGACTTGCCAAGGCGGGCGCGGACATTCTCGAGATCGGTCTGCCTTTCTCCGATCCAGTCGCTGACGGCCCTGTCATCCAAGCGGCGATGAACCGATCCCTCTCCTCAGGGTTCAAGACGAAGGATCTGTTCGAGCTGGTGTCATCTGCAAGGATGCGCGGGATCAATCAGCCGATCGTCGTCATGACCTACTACAACCCTCTGCTCAAGTTCGGGGTCAAGTCATTCTGCGAGAAACTGTCAAAGGCAGGTGGAGACGGCCTGCTGGTCGTGGACCTGCCCCCGGAAGAATCGGAGGAGCTCGACGGCCTGGCGAAAGCCAACGGTCTTGATGTCGTCCGGCTGGTTGCGCCATCAACATCGGATTCCAGAATCGATCTCGTAGTTTCCAGAACTTCAGGCTTCGTCTATGCAGTTTCGGTTGCCGGAATCACAGGCGCGAGAGCTCAATTGCCTCAGACTGCAGGAACCCTCCTGAGCAGGATTACTGCCCGAACAAGGATTCCAGTTGTCCTCGGATTCGGGGTTTCAAGCCCGAGCCACGTCAAAGAAGCCCTGTCCATGGGGGCATCTGGAATCGTCGAGGGATCGAGACTGATCTCTACCTACTCTGAGAGTCTCGCGAACAAGAACGAAGCTCTCGACATGATCGAGAGACATGCAAAGGAGATGAAGGCAGCAACTCTTCAATCCGAACGGCACAATGATTAAGTTTCTAGAGCGTGTGGGAAGCCTGGAACCGGAGGATGGTCATGCCGATCGAACGACTGCCCGCAGAGGTCGAGAGGGACATCCACGCATGCCTTCAGTGCGGGTACTGCAACTTTGTGTGTCCTATCCAGCTGAACCAGGACCGAGGCTGGGAATCGTGGCGCGTTCGCGGGAAGATGTACCATCTGAAGAGGTACGCTCATCCGGGGACCTTCGACAAGCTTACGGGCAGGCGGCCCAGGATCACACCGGAATTCGTCGAGCGGGTCTACAACTGCACGGCGTGTGGCTACTGCGAGCACGTGTGCCACGCGGGCATCAAGTTCAATGACCGCTGGGAGCAGGTCAAGGAATGGTTCGTCAAGACCGGCGTCGGTCCGATGGACAAGCATAAGACGCTCAGGACTAGGGTGATTGCGAAGCACAATCCGTACGACGAGCCGCACGAGAACAGAGAGAACTGGATCCCGAAGACGGCCAAGCGCTCCAAGAATCCTGAGGTCCTCTACTTCACCGGATGCACTGCCAGCTACAGGCAGCAGAAGATCGCTCAGGATGCCACTAGGGTCCTCGACGCAGCGGGGATCGAGTACGACATCCTCGGCAAGGATGAGTGGTGCTGCGGCTCCCCGCTGATCAGGACGGGGCAGACGGACATAGTCACGGACGAGAAGGACGGCCTGGTGAAGCACAACCTGAGGGAGTTCGAGAAGAGGAACATCAGCACCGTGGTCACGGCCTGTGCAGGCTGCTTCATGACGCTCAAGCACAACTATCCGATCTACGCGGGCAAGCTCGACTTCAAGCTGTTCCATCTCACTCAGTTCATAGACAAGTTGATCTCGGACAATAAGCTCCAGTTGAAGCAGCCGCTGCCTAGGAAGGTTGCCTATCACGACCCGTGCCACATAGGCAGACATCATGGCATATTCGAGGAGCCCAGGAGGATACTCAAGGCCTTCCCGAAGTCGACATACCTTGAGCTTCCCCACAACAGGTACGATTCGCAGTGCTGCGGTGCCGGCGGAGGATACAAGATACAGTTCAACGACCGCGCGGAGTACATCGCGTCCCTTAGAGTCAAGGAGGCTCACGATGTCGGCGCCGAGATGCTCGTGTCCGCATGTCCCTTCTGCGTCACGAACTTGACAGCGGGCGTGAAGGTCTCGGGGCTCAAGATGGATGTCGCGGAGCTGGTCTCTCTCGTGGCCGACTCAGTGAGCTGATGTCAGCCGGCTGGGAATCTATATATCGTGCACCTGCCCTTTTTCCGAGCGTTCGAAATGCGTTCTCTTCCCTTCTTCAAGTTCGGGTCCCGGGCGAGGTCTACCAGCCTGGGCATCGCTATTTGCACGATGTTCATAGTCGCAAGCTTCTCCGTCGCTGGTGGACTGAGGACATCGATGGACAAGCTGAAGGACAGTTTCTCAGAGGACACGTACCTGGTGACGATGCCAGGACAGTCCGGGCCAGAGTTCTTCGATCAGATGCCTGTCAACGAGATCGCCCAATCATCATCTCCGGGGATTCTCATTGACGCGACTCTCGAACCATACGGGACTCTAGTGACTGTGTTCGCGGTGTCCGAATCCCAGCGAACGTTGTCCGAGCATCTTGAGACAAATGGCCCATACGTCTTGGCGGGAGAGTCGTTCCTGTTCGCGGGCAACGCCATCCTCCGGGACCAGGCTGCTGCCGATGTGAACATTAGCGGAAGATTCTCGTCGACGATCTTCCCTTCGGATTGGCTTCTCTGTAGCGTCGAGACCCTTCAGACCATTACCGGTCAATCGGGAAAGTTCAACTTCGTCATCATCAAGGATGTGAATATCGACCAGAGGAGGTTGATCGAGGACCTAGGGTTCTATGTTCAGCCGCTGACTGGAATCGTCGAATTCCTCGACACCGGGGTCCGAGAGCTTGAGTCCGACGCTTTCTGGGTCTTGATCCCGTCATCATTTGTGATCGCCGTGCTCGCCTACGCCTTCATCGGCTCGGAGACGGTCGACAGAAGACACGATATCGGGATCATGAAGACCATCGGTGCTGGCAGATGGCGCGTGCTCTCGTACCTGATGACGAACGCCTTGATCATCAGCGCGTGGGGCGGCCTCGTGGGCGTCGCGCTGGGGATCGTCCTGTCTTATGGCGTTTCCACGGTCGCATCGTCATTGTTCACGTCCGTGTTCGTCGTGAAGGCGAGCGAGTCACTGCTCTTGGTCTCATTCGTATCGACGTTGGGAGCATCCCTCGTCGGTGCGCTCGGCCCGGCACTGAAGATGACATTGACCTCGCCCGTGGACGACCTAAAGGAGGCGACGCGATGATTCTGATACGATCAAGGGCAATCGTAGTCGTGGCATTGTCCATCCTGATATTCACATCTACAATCTCGATACTCTATGGACTTCAGTCTGCTCCTTCCTCCTTCGGGGGGGACGAGGGAATAGTGATAACGGACACATCCGCTCCGACGATCTTCTCCAGCCGAGTGAAAATGGATCTTGTTCCAGCGCTCGGTTCGTGGTCATATCCCGTGAACCTCAGCCCCGAGGTCTTCGCCTTCTCGACATGGGCCGGTGAGTCATTCGTACTGCGGGGGGTGGACCTCAACCTCTTCAATTCCACTGGACCGGCCTTCGTCCAGTTCGAGCTGGTGGGCGACCGATCCACGAAGGACCGATCGAGTGCGATGCTCGGTTCCGAGCTGCTCGACCGCCTCCAAATCACTCTTCCGTGTAGTGTCCCGTTGGTGGGCAGCTACTCTGACAAGATGGATTCCGTGCGCATCGTCGGCTGGTTCGAGACTGGGACTTCGCTGGACGATGAGATGTTCGTCTCCTTGGATGTCGCGAGGCACCTCTCCGGGATGCCCGACGACGACGCCTCCATAATCAGGGCCGATACGCCGTATGTGGACGAGCTGAGGGAACTACTGTCCCCCGAACACCCCAGGTTCGCGCTGTATGGTCTCTGGCAGTCCAAGAGCATGGTCGCCGTCAACGACACGATCCAGATATCGGTCAGCGTGCGCAACTGGGGCAGAACGGCGGGAAACACTACGGTCACCTTCAGTGATGAGAGCGGCGTCCGGGACAGTACCGATGTCCATTTGGAGGGGCAGACATCGGAAGGAGTCACCCGGGAATTCTCGTTCAATGAGCCGTCCGAAAACAAGTACATGCTTGTGTCCATCGGCGGCGACTTCCCGATGGAACTCGTTGCTTGGTTCAAGGTCGTCCAGCCGTTCCTGGTCGTCTCTGCGCGCCCAGCAGCCGTCCTCGGGACCGATATCGAGGTTAAGGTGACCGATCATACCGGCGAACCGGTCTCGAATGCGACCGTCCAGTACCAGGGCAACAGCTCGGTGACGGATTCCGGCGGCCTTGCGACTGTCAGAGCCGCTCAGGTGGGATCGTCCGAGTTGACGGCATCGAAGGTCGGCTATGTCCAAGGCTCCATGTCCGTCGAAGTATTGGACCCAGCGACTGTGATAGAGGCTTTCACTGCCGTCGTGACCTCGTTGGACATTAATCCAGAAATCGTGCACGAGGCAGAAAGGGCGATCGGGACCGCTGTCGTAGTGAACGAAGGGAACCTGTCGGGGACGTTCGAGGCTGGAATCTACGTCGACGGTTCACTGCACGCTACCACGAGAATCTACCTCGGGTCTCTTGAGAGCGCTATACTTACGATCAACCTCGGGTACCAGTCCGTCGGTGCGCATATCGTCCAGGTTGGCTCGCATGCGGACTCATTCATAATCACTCCGTGGTATGCGGACGACAGCGACCTAGTACGAATGATAGTCAGGTACGGAGGCTCGACGACCATATCGTCGGCCAATTCCATTCCGATCTACCAGGCCGCGAAGATATCCGAAGGCAATGTCGCAGTCACCCTGTTCTCAATCGGCGCAATCTCCGCTCTGCTGGCGAGCCTCGCGATAACCTCCATATTCTCGAAGGAGATCCGAGAGAGTCGGCGCAGACTGGGCGTGCTCAAGACGATTGGAGCGCCCAGAGCCGCCATCCGGCGCATGGTCTTCCCGCAGGCGCTTGAAGCGAGCCTCGGGGGAGCGGCCATCGGCGTGGCTCTCGGAGTCATCCTTGTCGATCGACTGTCCTCCATGGGCATCTTCGTGTTGTTCGGCCACGGGCTCAGGATAGATTTCGAACCGACGCTATTGCTGCTCATAATGGTCAGCGCAGTGCTGATCAGCGTGGTCAGCGCCGTGGCCACAGCGATGCAGGCAGTTGGCGAGACAGCGATTAGATCGATAAGGTCGCTCTCCGAGGAGCATTCGGAACCGGCCAAGGTGGACGATGTGCTGGGGGACGATTGATCACACCGGCTGTATGAAGACCCACAAGTGCAGATTGCCGTACAAGTACGGCGGCTGATCGCTCTTCTGGATGTACAAGTCGAAATCCAGTCTGAAGTATCCACTGTCCGTCAGCTGGATTGACACGGACTTGTTCCAGGTCTCCCCCTTCTTCATCGTCTTCGTAAGAGTCTGGGTGCCGAATGCCGGCGTGTCCATGCCGTAAACGACCAGCGTGAAGTTCCTGGGGCCGCTCTCTCCGTTCTTCATATGGAGTAGATATGTGGCATTCGTCCCGTATACGAGACTCGTGTTGCCGACCATCTTGCCCTCAGGGTCGGTTATCGCAAAGTAGGTCCTCGATGGATAGTCTGCCGTTATGATGAGGCCAAGCGAGATCGCCGAGACCACCAGGGCAGTAGCGAGCATCGCGGCCACAACCATGTCCGGTTTCGATCCTTCGACCTTACGCGTTGGGGGAGGTGAGGGTTGCCCCTTCTCGCCTCCATGTAGTATGAAGGCCTCGATGGCGACAGCAGCTAATGTGAAGATTATAAGCGACGCCCTGGTCGAGTCGGAGGTCAGGCCCAAAGGCGTGAGAACGAGGACCAGGCCGAGGAGAATCACCACCAGAATGCTCAAGCCGAGGCTCAGGACGAACTTTGCCTCTGGTGTTGTGCCCTTCCAGAAGAACATCCTTACAACCGTGAACCCCGGCACGAAGAACATGAGCGGTATGCCGAATGCATAGGCGGCTATCGTGTTCGGGAAGGTGATCAATGCGATGGTGGCGACCAATGAGAAGGCGATTATCGTCATCCTCTGGCCGTTGTCCGTCCTGACGAACTCGAGGGCTCTGTCATAGAAGCCAGAGGAGGTCTCGTCAGCCTGACTCATCCCTCGGTAGAAACGACTCCGGGCTATTAGCGTTTGCGTCCGTGTTCTCTCACCGAGCCAGTACGCGCCGAGGGACGCCAGGCAAGCATTTCAGATATAGACTTTTCACAGAGCGCCTTTCCAGGGTCAGGTGGCGGAGTAGGAATGTTTTTAAACAGTCAATCCAATGATGAATCCTAATAAAGCTTAGCATGAGGACTCCTGTGGTTACAGGGGGTGCACACTGAGATGCCCAAGAAGAAGGAAGTTGTGAAGGAAGTGCCGGTCGAGCCGGTGGAGCCCGAAGAGCCGGATGTCGCATGCCCTGTCTGCGGCAAGCCCGTCAGCATGGATGTGAACTCCTGTCCTCACTGTGGCGCAGAGTTCGAGGAAGAGGTCGAGGAAGCTCCTGCTAAGGCCGTCCCCGTCGATGAGGAGGAGACTGCAGAGTGCCCGGTCTGTGGCAAGTCCGTGAGCCTCGCCGTGTCCTCGTGCCCGTACTGCGGCGCGGAGTTCGAGGAGACAGAGGTCGAAGAGGTCATCGAGGTCGAGGAGAGAGAGGTTCCAGTCAAGGCCGCCCCGTTGCCGCCTCCGAACCCAAGAAAGGTCCC
>CAZTFD010000050.1:7065-9429 GCA_964612225.1 uncultured Thermoplasmata archaeon
ATCGCTTTCATGATAGACTGGTACTGGACATGGGTCCCGCCAATAGAGTCGCACCTGGGAACGTTCGTGGCAATACCAGCGATCATCATCGTGGTAGGCCTACTGGTGTTCATGCTGGTCAAGAAGATGAGCACGGATGGCAAGAAATTCCCCAAGATGATGCCGGGGATGTCCCTTTCCGTGTTCATGTTCGGCATCTTGGCGCTCATCTTGATCATGCTCTGGAGCCCGATCAACAATGCGCTGCAGGACTCCAAGGTCGGCGTCGGAGGCGCATTCGTCGCCATCCTGGTCGTCGGCGTGCTCGTGATGTTCATGGGTCAGAAGATGGCCATGAAGAGCGCCGCCTGATGTCGCCAACAAACCCTTTGTCAAAACCCTTCCCTGTTCTATCTCTTTGTGTATACGACAGTGTCCTCGACGCTCCGCCTCACTGTCTTGATTAGCTCCAAGTCCTAGGGACTTGGAGGCAGTGGCGCTCATTTTCTGGCCAGCGTGTTTCCTGGGCGCGGACCAAATAATTATATACCATTATCCCGATATATTGAGAGCGAAAGCCGAAGGGATGGGGCAGCTCAAGCAGTGCGTTCTCGCACGTCGCAATCCACCTCTTCTGCAAAGCAAAAAAGGAGTGAAGCAGGATGGAAAGAAAGATCCTATTGATAATGGCCACGCTCGTGGTCGTAGCAGTGCTTGTCGTCGCGTTCGTGATGGTGGCCGCGGGCGGCGGGTTGAACCGCTCGGGAGGGTTCACCGCTCTCTTCGACAAGTTTGAGTATACTGGCAACGAGACGTATGAGCAGGACTTGCAGGCGCCTGAGAACTGGAATGTGAACGATAAGAAGGTCGTTAGCGACACCATCGTGGACATGGTCTACAGAAAGCAGACCGTCAGTCAGACCACCGTATACATAACCACCCTCTGGTTCGTGTACCTCGGGGACAAATGGGCCAACCCCTACCAAGGGCATGGCGACACCTTCAATGTTCCCGACAACAGCCATGACGGATGGCTCGAAGTCAATCACGGCATGTTCTCGATAGAGGTATCATCTGCGACCAACCTATCTGCGGACTACTCCATAGGCGACGTGATCACTCTGGAGAACGCTCTCGAGCGGAACAGCAACAGCCAGATAGGATTTGGCGACTGGTCCGTCAGGAACGTCATCTAGAGTCGGACTGCCTTGGTCATCACTCTGAAACCTTCAAACCCTTTCTTCCATAGTTTCTTCTGACGCGCTGGCCTGCCAGAAAGGACCATTCGCTCAAGCTCGAAGTATAAGTATCTTGCTCTCGCTCTCATTTCGCGAAATGACACACACGGGCAAAGGGTATTATAAGCCACAGCGAAATGTTTAATTTATATAATCCAGAGGGCATTCGCCGTTAGGGCTACCGGGCTTTTGTGGGCGGTCGTTGAGTCCAAGGCCGTTGTGGCGCATGGGGGGAAACCTCCCTGAAAGAGCGGTGCCGACGCGATGCTCTACCAGAGGAAGGATCGTGCCCAGAAGTAGCCATGACGAGCGAGACAGAGAGGACTCTGTACTCAAATCCAGAGGCTTCACTAACGGTCTTCACTTCTGGTCACATGATTCTCGAAACGGCAAGGTCAACGGTCTTGGAAATCAGCAGACCCGGTCTGAAAAGGGCGCCACGAATGGCCGCACTAATGGTCGCACCAACGGACGAACGAACGGCAGGACCAACGGGCGCACCAATGGGCGCACCAATGGGCGGACGAACGGTCGCACGAATGGTCGTACCAATGGACGCACCAACGGTAGGACGAACGGTCGCACAAACGGACGAACGAACGGCCGTACTAACGGACGCACTAACGGGCGCACCAACGGACGAACCAACGGACGTACCAATGGCCGCACGAACGGCAGGACGAATGGGCGAACTAACGGTCGGACCAACGGAAGGACCAATGGCATGCTCTACGGTGCCATCAACGGCATTACCAGGGGCCTCACCAATGGCAACTCAAACCCGACAACTGGCGTCACAAACGGGTTCGTGAACGGTTCTGGAGCGGTCAACGGTTTCCGCCTGTCCTATCAGCAGAGGCGGGTCGGACCCGTAAGGATAGATTTCCGAAAGCGGCTCGTGATCATCGCTGTCCTAGTGGCGATCGTAGTCGCGATTCCATATGCTTTGGTCTACGCGTTTCCCAGGGATACAGTGGAGATCGACGGTTACTTCAACGATTGGGCAAAGGTCCAGATCTTCAGGGACACCCCGGATTCCACCAATCCTGACATATCACTCTCTGGCTATGGTGCGAAGTCGGACGCCCGTGGGAGCTACTTCTACATAAGAACCGAAGGAACGATCTTCAACGGCAGAGACAATGGA
>CAZTFD010000051.1:0-1244 GCA_964612225.1 uncultured Thermoplasmata archaeon
GAGGGTCATGCGTCGTACGCCAGCGAGTACTTCGGAGAGCGGTTCAAGGCGAGGAGCGACGAGCTGATCCAGGACATCAACGTGAAGAAGTTCGAGGAATCATCTCTGATTGTGAACACCACGAAGGCAGGCACTGCGCTCATGAAGAAGCTCAACAGGAAGCCCGAGGAGTACCAGCACGTGGTCATGCAACAGCCGGACGCCAAGGTCCCGGCCACGATAGCTGCTAGACTTCAGTTCACCGATGTCCAGCTCGCCGCTGGTTTGGTCTCGAAATCGACAGGCGATCTCGGGGCGGGCTCTGCGCTCGTGGGACTCGCAGCGGTCCTGGATGTCGCCAATGTGGGCGATAAGATAATGGTGATTTCATATGGCTCCGGCGCCGGCAGCGACGCCCTGAGCTTCAAGGTCGTCAGCGAGAGGAAATCACCCTTTAAGGTACAGGCAGAGCTAGACCGCAAGGAGTACATTGACTATGTCAAGTATCTCAAACTCAAAGGAGCGATCGTCTGAGGTGAAATGAGATGGCACATGTTTCAATCCCGATGTACTGGAGGACGATCCCCCAGAGGTACAAGCTCGTAGGCCACAAGTGCAAGAAGTGCGGCCACATCAACTTCCCGCCCAAGGGCGTCTGCAAGTACTGCAACGCATCCTCGGAGTTCGAGGAGATGCAGATGAGCGGCAGGGGAAAGGTGCACACTTTCGTCCTCATAAGCGCCGGTGGAGCGCCTCCGGAGTTCGCTGAGCAGGAGAAGGCAGGAGGACAGTATCCAGTCGCGATAGTCGAGTTTGAAGAGGGCCCGAAGGTCATAGGCCAGATCGCCGATGCGGACCCGAAGGAGGTCAAGATCGGGATGCCGGTCAAGACCGAGCTGCGGAAGATATACAGCGAAGAGGGCGTCATAAGATACGGATTCAAGTTCGTCCCAGTAACTGAAGGGAAGTGATCAGATGGACACGGGAAAGATGATGACGATGAAGGAGGCGGTGTCGAAGTACGTCAAGGACGACGACTCCATCTACCTGGCGGGATTCACGCACATGATCCCGTTTGCTGCAGGCCATGAGATCATCCGGCAGAAAAGGAGGAACATGACCCTCTGCCGGGCAACACCGGACATCATATACGACCAGATGATAGCTGCCGGGTGCTGTAGGAAGGTCATGTTCAGCTACGCCGGAAACCCCGGCGTCGGTTCGCTCCGGTGCTTCCGAAGGGCTTTTGAGAAGGGCCAGCCGAA
>CAZTFD010000051.1:1274-9214 GCA_964612225.1 uncultured Thermoplasmata archaeon
CGGCAGGCTGTTCGCAGGCGCGACCAACATGCCGTTCCTGCCCATGCGCACGAACCTCGGCTCGGACTTGCCAGCGCAAAACCACAACATGAAGACGATCAAGGACCCGTACACTGGCGACGAGGTGTCCATCGTGCCGCCGCTGAAGCCCGACCTGGCGGTAGTCCATGTGCAGAGATGCGACCGCGAGGGCAACTCGCACATTTGGGGCATCATCGGGGAGCAGAAGGATGCGGCATTCGCATCCAAGAAGGTCATCATAAGCGCCGAGGAGATCGTGGACGAGTCGGTCATCAGATCAGATCCGAACAGGACCCTCATCCCTGACTTCGTAGTGCACGCGGTCGTGCACGAGCCATGGTGCGCGCACCCGTCATACACTCAAGGTTACTACGACAGGGACAACGAGTTCTACATGCAATGGGACGAGATAACGAAGGAGCACGACACCACGATGAAGTACTTGGACGAATGGGTATTCGGGGTGGAGGACAGGGCGGCGTATATGAAGAAGCTCTCGGCGGAGAAGCTGCTGAAGCTGACGCCGAAGGCGGCTTACTGCACGCCCGTCGACTATGGGACCATGTGAGGAGGATGATGACTGTGACAGAAGTAACTCCAAGTGAATTGATGGTCGTGGTTGCGGCAAGGGAACTCAAGGACAAGGAATCGGTCCTCGTAGGCGTTGGCATTCCGAACCTCGCGGCAAACCTGGCGAAGAAGCTCCAGGCACCGAACCTGAACATGGTGTACGAGTCAGGGGCTGTAGGCTCCAATCCCACAAGGATGCCTTTGTCGATTGGTGACCCGTGCCTGGTCACCGGTGCCAAGAGCGTCTGTTCGATGTACGAGCAGTTCGCATACTACCTTCAGGGAGGCAGGATAGATGTCGGCTTCCTCGGAGGCGCCCAGATCGACAAGTACGGGAACATCAACTCGACGGTCATAGGCCAGTACGCCACCCCCAAGGTGAGGCTGCCCGGAAGCGGTGGTGCGTGCGACATAGCCTCGAACGTCAAGAAGATCATCGTGATAACCCCCCACGAGAAGAGGCGGTTCGTCGAGAAGGTCGACTTCCTTACTAGCCCGGGATTCATTGACGGGAAGCAGAAGTGGAAGGATCTCAAGCTCCAGGGCGGAGGACCCTATGCGGTCATCACGAACCTAGGCACGATGAAGTTCGACGAAACGACTGGGGAGATGACGCTTGTCTCCTTGCATCCAGGTGTGACGGTCGAGAAGGTCCAGGAGAACACCCCTTGGAAGCTCAAAGTGGCTGAGAAGCTGGAGCAGACCCCCCCGCCGACGGAGAAGGAGCTTGCCATGCTTCGCTCGCTCGACCCGAGCAGAATGTATCTGGGGTGATGACCATGGGAGCTACATACGACCCCATTGCCGAATACAAAGCCAAGACAAAGAAGAGCGCAGAATGGTTCCAGACCGCAAGCCAGCACCTGCCAGGCGGTGTGACCGGCAATGTCAAGTTCTACCCCCCCTACCCCGTGTATCTCAAGAAGGCCAAGGGCTCGCATGTCTGGGACTTGGACAACAACGAGTACATCGACTACATGTTGTGTTTCGGCCCGCTCATCCTCGGACACGGTCATCCCAAGGTAGTGGAGGCCGTCCAGAAACAGCTGGAAAGGGACGGGACGCACATCTTCGGGGCGCCGCATGAGCTCGAAGCTAGGATGGCAGAGCGATTGAAGCGCATCTTCCCGTTCGCAGACGCTGTAAGGTTCACGAACTCCGGGCTTGAAGCGACCTTGCACGCCCTCAGGGTGTGCAAGGGCGCGAAGAAGAGGATGCGCATTGCCAAGTTCGAGGGAGCTTATCACGGATGTTACGACGAGATGCTTGTCAGCCTGGCTCCATCCGAGGGACTCGCTGGACCGGAGTCGGCTCCTAATACCGTCTCAGGATCGCTCGGGACCTCTCAGAACATAATTCAGAACGTCCAGGTGCTCCCGTACAATGACATAGAGAACACCGTCCGATTGCTGAAGGCACACAAGAACGATCTCGCAGCTCTGATCATGGAGCCCGTCCAGAGAGGGTTCGTCGTCCCGGATGTCGAATTCCTCAAGGTCGACCGCGAGACGACCCGAGAGCTCGGGATCATACTGGTATTCGACGAGGTCATGTCTGGGTTCAGAATGGAGAGGATGGGCGGCGCGTGCACTCAGTACGGCGTCGAGCCCGACATGATCTGCCTAGGTAAGATAATCGGCGGAGGCTTCCCTGCCGGGGCGTTCATGGGCAAGAGAGAGTACATGGATGTCGTGAACCCTGCGACGAGAGCAAAGGACGACAGGGTCTTCCACGGAGGAACGTTCAACGGGCATCCGACAGTCCTCGCTGCGGGCATGGCCACTCTCGATGTCCTCGACGACCCGAAGACATATCCGTACCTGAACAAGGTCTCGGACAAGTTGAGGGACGGCTTCAACGACCTGTTCGCGCGGACGAAGTACGATGCGAAGGCGATAGGTCCAGGCTCCACATTCAACATAGTCTTCACGAAGGGGAAGATATCAGACTACAGGGACGCAGCTCACTGTGACGCCAAGCTCAGGCAGAAGCTGGACTTCGGCATGATGGCAAGGGGACTTCACTTCCATCCGGACAAGCCTTTCTACACATGCACGATGCACTCTGACAAGGACGTCGACCAGACAATGAAGGTTGCAGAAGAAGTCCTGAAGAAGATGAAGTAGGACCGCTCAGACCTCGGCAACCAGCCTGCCCTCGTACTCTGCCTTTGCAGGCCCGGACATGTAGGCATTGCCGTCACTGCCGAGCTCGATCTTCAGAGTCCCTCCGACCGCATGAACGGTGACCACGCCTGGCTCCACCCATCTCAGTGCGTGGGCGACGAAGGCGCCCGCGGTAGCACCTGTCCCGCACGCGAGGGTCTCGTTGTAGACGCCGCGCTCATAAGTCCTGATCTTGATATCGTGCCTTCCCACAACCTGGACTAAATTGATGTTCACACCGTTCGGATAGCGAGTATGGTCCCTGTTGACTAGCTCCCCGAGCATCCTCACGTTCTCTCTGTCGACATCTTCGGTCCTGACGACGATATGTGGCTCGCCGGAATTCACCACGTACCCGAAAACAGATTTCTCACCGACACGCAACGGAACGACGAGAAGGCCGTCCTTCAAGTCCAGCCTTCCGACGATGTAGTCCTTCAGATCAACGGCATCGGTCCTGACCTTGCCCAGGTTCGCCCGATACTCTCCTGCAGAATGCGTTACTCGCTTCACACCATCTCGAGTCATCACATCGACGGTATCCTTACCCAGCTTGTGCGCCAGAAATGCGGCCACGCATCGCAGTCCATTCCCGCACATGTCCGCCTCGTTGCCCGCTGGCTCGAACAGCCTCATGGAGCCGTCTACACCCCTGGCCTTCTCGATGAATATGATGCCGTCCGCGCCCACTTTGAAGTGCCTGTCGCACAGCTTCCGGGCCAGCTCACTTCTGTCGGAATCGGGTGTTTCAGGACCTTCCATTTCATCCTTAATGATGAAGTCGTTCCCGCAGCCTTGGTACTTGACGAATCTGAAGTCATACTTCATGCAATCACCTTGATGGCGCCTCAGCATATAATCATGATGCGATTCGCGCTTGCTCGGACAATCGTTAAATAAGCAAGGTGGGATTCACCAACCCGAGCCAGCTTCCTCTCGATTCAAAGGAGATTCCTGATTGCACGGCATTCTCATCAAGGGCGGGACGGTGATCGACGGCACAGGGGTTCCCGCAGCACCCGTTGACGTCGCAATCGATTCTGCGAAGATCAGCGGCCTGTTCAGACACTCGGAATCCGAAGCGGTCATTACCATAGATGCCTCTGGAATGATCGTCTGCCCCGGGTTCGTTGACATACACTCCCATTCGGAGCTCTACCTGCTCTGCAACCCGCTCGCCGAAAGCAAGATCAGGCAAGGCGTCACCACCGAGCTTGTGGGCAACTGCGGGGTTTCTCCGGCTCCATTGATCGGGGCGGCCAAAGAGTACTTCGATGAGGCCGCCGACTTGTTAGATGTCGAAGTTGACTGGGTGACCCTTGACGAATACATGCTCAGGGTGCATAACCTGAGGACTTCCGTCAATGTCGCCTCGCTCATCGGTGCCGGCATTCTCCGTGCAGGGGTCATCGGTGGGAAGGATGTCCGGGCCGACAAGGAACAACTCGACAGGATGAATCGTCTGCTTGCAGAGGCGATGCTTCAAGGGGCGTTCGGCCTCTCGTCGGGTCTGATATACGCTCCTGGCTGCTATTCTGATACGCAGGAGCTGGTATCTCTAGCGTCGACATCCGCTGCCTTCGCTCCCATCGGCTTGAGGTCCATCGTCGCGAGCACACGAGCCACATCCGAGGAGAGGGAAGGACCCTGGTAGCAGCCGTGCAGGAGGCAATCCAGATCGGGCGCGAGGCTCCTACTAGGGTCGAGATCTCGCATCACAAGGCCTGCGGCCGATCTAGTTGGGGGGCCGTCAACCAGACGCTGAAGATGATCGAGGACGCTAGGGCGTCCGGAGTGGATGTCGCATTCGATGTCTATCCGTACACTGCGTCAAGCACGAGCCTGGACACAATCCTTCCCCCATGGGCGAGGGAGGGGGACAAGAACGCGATACTCGCGCGACTCAAAGACCCGGAAACGAGGATGAGGATTTGCGCCGAGTTCAAGAACTCCTCAGATACATGGGAGGATATTGCAGCCGAAACAGGATGGGAGAACATAAGCCTGGTCGGTTTCAAGAAGGAATCCAACAAGAGATTCGAGAACAAGTCAGTCGCGGAAGTCGCGGCCGAGATTGGGAAGTCCGCAGACGACACCGCACTGGACCTGATAGCGGACGAGGACCTGCATCTGGGTGCGATATTCCACGAGATCGATGAGTCCGACGTCATGAAGGTCATCAGCCATCCGCTTGCGAGCATCGGGTCTGATGGAGAAGCAGAGGCACCATATGGTCCGACGGGCAAATCAGCCACTCATCCCAGGGCGTACGGCGCGTTCCCGAGGGTGATAAGGCGGTATGTTGTCGAGAAGAGACTATTGACTCTGGAAGAGGCGATTCGGAAGATGACCTCATGGCCCGCGGAACGGATTGGCCTGACCGACCGAGGCGTCCTTGCAAAGGGGATGGCGGCCGATGTAGTGATATTCGATCCCGAGAAGATCAGGGACATGGCGACGTTCGAGGACTCTCACAGATACCCGGAAGGCATTGTCAACGTCATCGTCAATGGAGCGGTGACAATTGACAACGGCGAGCACACTAAGGAACGAGCTGGCCAGGTCCTGAGACACTCTCCCCGAGTCTCCTAGGTCCTAACGCTCGGACCGCAGATGTCGAGCGCGACCTCGGAGTACACCCTCTGGCATCTGAGCAGGTCTTCCACCAGGACATACTCGATGCGTGAGTGTGCCCCCGCACCGCCCGGTCCGAAGACGACCGTGGGCATCTTACCGAAGTGAGTCATCAGGGCAGCATCGGTCCAACCCCAGAAGCTGGTCGTCTTCGCAGGCTTCTTGGTCACATCCTTCACAGCCTTTTCCAGCGACTTGACGACAAGATGCCCTCTCGATACCACGTTCGGCACATGGTTCATTGTCTTCATATTCGAGGGGTTCCGCTTGAGCTCCGCCTTGAATCTCGGGTCCTCCTTCTTAATGGCGTCGAAGATGTCGTAGATCTCCTGGAAGACTTGCTGGAGCTTCTCCTCAGGGATCCATCTTCTGTCGATCCTGATGACGCAGTGGTCCGCTACAGAGCTTGGCTGTTGACCTCCTTGGATCACTCCCAAGTTGAGGGTTGGTGGGAGCGTGTGCCTAGACTTGCGCTCTCGAAGACGCGGGAGCAAGTCGGTTTCGACGGCGTTGACGAACTTGGCGGCCATGGAGATCGCATTCACTCCTCGGTCTGCCTGGCCGCCATGCGCCGCCTTTCCGTAGAAGTGTACATCCAGCCATTCAAGACCCCTGTGAGAAGGCTGCACTTCGAGGTCGGTCGGTTCCCCGACAATGGCCATATCGGCTCTTGGACCCTTGACGATCAGATCCTCTGTCCCTTCGCTCTTTCGCTCCTCTCCGACCACTGCCGTGAAATACAGGTCCCCTTCAAGTTTGATCCTCGCCCGCTCGATGGCGACTATTGTCATCGCCATGGCCCCCAAACCACCTTTCATGTCGAGGGCTCCTCTGCCATAGAGTCTTCCGTTGGCGACCTTCGGGGTGAATGGTGGGATGTCCATGTCGAATGCTGGGACAGTATCAGTGTGTCCGTTCAACATCAGGCTCTTGCCTTTCCCCTGCCCCTTTATGACAGCGATCACGTTCGGCCTGTTCTTCTCAACCAGTCTCAGTTTCGATTCAATTCCTTCTCGGACGAGGAACTCGTTCAGGTGCTCTGCGACCGCCTTCTCCAGTGTCGGGACCTCCGGATGGCTCTCTATCCTGACGAGATCCTTCACCAGTCTCTCGATCTCCGATTTCCTCACCGCATGCCAGACCCTATCTAGATGACTGGATGACTTCGCGGTCATGTGCGTGCCAACCTAGAGCCAATAGCTCAGGGGATACGGAATGCGCTCACAATCGAAAAAAGTATCTAGCGGCGTCCATCAGCCCTTGAGACGGCCGTGCTCTTTCATTATCTCGAGGGTCCTGTCGATCGGGAGTGCTTTCACGATATGATCATCCCTGCCCTGCATCGTCTCCGCCTTGAACAGGGAATTGATGATGGATTCAGCGACGGAGTCCGCTGTAGCCCTGAACAGCCCGTTGATATCCCTGTCGAGCATAAGGTGCTCCGTCACCAGGCCATTGTGCCTATACCTCTCATGGATGTTGGCCGTCGAGAACGCTAGGACGATGTCTCCACTGCCATTGTAGGACGCGGAGCCTGTGGTTGCGAGGCCCATGATTGCCCTTCTGGCAATCCTGCCCAACTGTCTGGAATCAAGTGGCGCGTCCGTGGCGACCACCATCACTATGGATCCCTGTTCCGGCCGCTTGTAGTCAGGTGATCCAAGGAGGCTGCCGACCGGGACACCGTCTATCCTGAGCTCGCTCCAGTCGCCGTGATTGGACAGGACCAGTGAGCCCAGAGTGTACTTACCTGATGGCAATGAGACAACTCTCGACGAGGTCCCGATGCCGCCCTTGTAGTCGTGACAGCTCATTCCCGTGCCAGCTCCAACCGCGCCTTCTTGGACCGTAGAGCTGGCTCCTTCGATCGCGGCCACCACATGTTCATCTTTCACATGCAAGCCCTGAGAGTCGTTCAAGTAGCTGTCGTCGCACTCCGACACGATAGGTATGATCGTGTCGTCGACACTGCCGACTGTGGGATTGTTCTTGATCATGTGCCTGATGACGGCATCTGCCACCGACCCCATGGACATCGTGTTCGTTAGCATGATCGGAGTGTCGATGAGACCGAACTCCCTTATCTGGAGTGAGCCCGTGAGCCCTCCACATCCATTGAAATCGAAGAAGGCTCCCTTGACCGGTCGCTCGTAGGAGTTGCCTTCATGGGGCAGTACGGCCGTCACTCCGGTCCTCACGGGTCCGGACCCGGGCACCAACGGCCCCGAGCCCTTGACGATGCTGCAGTGGCCGACCCTTACTCCGGAGACATCCGTGATCATGTTCTTGGGACCTGTGGGCAGCTCCCCGAACCAGATGCCGGTCTCCCTGGCTCTTGGTTTCGTCACTTCTTGCCCTCTCCGTTCTCGAGCCAGCAGGACACCCAGTGTTCCTGCGAAACGAATACCGGTTGCGGCTCCTTGTCTCTGCAGACATCCATTGCGAACGGACATCTGGGGTGGAACCGGCATCCCGGCGGGATGTGCGCTGGGTCAGGCCTCTCGCCCTTGAGGATGATCTTCTCAGTCTTCATCCTCGGGTCCGGCTTCG
>CAZTFD010000052.1:0-8930 GCA_964612225.1 uncultured Thermoplasmata archaeon
CATCCGTGTGGCTTGCCGGGTGAACAACAGTTAATATTGGTACACATATAATATTTGCCGAATAGAATTGCACTCTGCGTCGAAATTCGTGCCGCGGATGGTGCATTTCGGAACGATCTAGAAACGGTTCCTCGTCATGGGACGTCCTAGAGAGACTCAGTCCGAGAGCATCAGCATGATGCCTATGACGGCGAATGCGCCGATCAGGACGATTCCAAGGAACCAAAGCGCTCTTCGATCTATCATGGATTCTGAGCTCTTGATTGACTCCCTGACTTATCTCCTTTATGATTCTCCCGATTTCCCGGAAAAGCACAATATACTGGATAGGAGGATTCAGTCCCGCATGTCGCTAGATTCATTGACCTCGCTCACGAGCAAAGATAGGATTCTGCTATACCTGACCGATTTCCGAGACGTTGAGAACAGGTTCGAGCTTCCTTCGGACCTGACTCAGCAGGCTATCGCCTATGGTACTGGAATCCAGCGGAAGCATCTCTCTCAGTATCTCAGCGACCTCATCGACGAAGGCTTGATCGTTGAGAGAAAAGCGCACATACAGGGCATGAAGCAGAGGATGAATGGCTACTATCTCTCCGCCAACGGCTATCCGAGAGCCATGGCGTTAAGGCAGAGAATCAGTGATGAGGTCGTTCCGGTGAAACAGAATGGTAAGATGCGGGAGATGAAGGTCAGCGAGATTGATGATGCCACTTCGATTCACATCACACTCTGCGACATAGTTCGCGAGGCGATTGTGGGTGGCTTGCTCGACCTCTCCGTTCTCGAGACAGTTGAGTCTAGGAAGAGGCAGGCCCTCGAGGAGAAAGAGCAGGACACCGATGTCTACAAGAGGGCTCTCCAGACGGCCTGGCATGATGGCAGGGTGACCGCGACTGAGAGATTCCTGGTTGAGGAGCTCAGGAAGCATCTGAATATCAGCGACGAGCAGCACAGATCTCTGGAAGGTGAGATCATCAAGAAGCTTGCGCAAGATCACATGGAGTTCCGCCGGATCTACAAGACAGTGCTAGAGGTCGCGCTGGCCGACCGGATCATTGCGGGCCCCGAAGAGGTCATCCTCGAGAACCTCCGGAGGCTGATGAGACTGTCCAGAAAGGAGCATGAGGAAATGCTGCATGAGGTCGAATTGTCTATCTGCGGACCGCCGGGATGTGAGAAGGACCTTCTGAAGGAGGCGATGCGCCTAGTCAGAGATCAAGGAGACGAGTAGTGTTGTTCTAGGGGACAATCTTGAATACCTTGTCGTGCGGCCGGACCCTTTCCTTGACCTTGATCCCTACGGACTGACCCGCGGAAGCGCTCGGAACCGGCTTTCTGTCGATTTCCATTGATTCTATCTTCTGTTCGAAGCTAGTTGTGGCTCCGACAATCTTGATCGTGTCGCCGATTGCGATTGTTCCGGAAGTGATCTCAACGGCTGCCACGCTTGGCTTAGCGAAGAATATGCTGACCTTACCGACCTCAACCTCTTGCACAGCACTCAACCTCTGCTTTCGAATCATCTTACGGATATTTATCTGCTGTCAGTGACTTCGGGCGCAAGGCTCGCTTCGGAGTTTGCGCGTGCCAGCAGATCTCTTCGGAAGAGCTAGAGGATAAGGGACTGAGAGCCACTACGCGACAAGTTATAATAGGCCGGAGTATTTCACTCAATTGTCGCCCATTGGGCAAGCAATAGGGATGCACGATGCAGAACTATTCGGCTAATGCGAATACCAGGTCGGCGGTCAAAGCCTGCCCGACCCCTCCGAGGTTTGCGGGGGAAATGCTCGGCGTTCTCACTTACATCATGAAGGTGGAGCACCTCGATACGGTTCTTCAGAAGATGGCCTCAACCATAGCTGACCTCTTCTCCGTGCGGGCCCTGGTGATAGGCGTGCTCGACGAGAGCGAGCAGATTTTCCGCGTGAGGGCGACCTATGGCTATGAGCCCGACAAGGACAAGAAGATCAAGAAGTTCACCTACAGCCATGAACGGATGAAGATGGACCTCGAAGAGAAGTACAAGATCGGGGAGGGAGTCTACTTCATCAGGCCTCTTGCAGACCAGTTCATCAAGGGCGAGGAGCCCTTCTACAGGAACATGCAGAATATTACCAAGCCCAGGACAGATCCGTCTGTCTGGCACGAGCTCGACTACCTCAGGTTCGTCTTCTCGAACAGGGAAGGTGTAATGATAGGGTTCCTTGAGGTCAACGAAATCGCCGACGACAGGGTCCCGGACAGTGCGACTATCGAGGCGATGCAGATTTTCTCGCAGCTCGCGGGTGTAGCCATCGAGAACGCGACCATGTACCAGAGGCAGGTGGAGATCGCCCAGAGGTCCAAGTTCTTGGGAGACATCATCGGCCACGATATCAACAACTACAATCAGGCGGTGACAAGCTACCTCGAGATGGCGCGGTCCGCGAAGGGAGTCCCGACGAAAGCCACGGATTACATGGAGCGCGCCTCATCTTCGGCCTGGGGCATCAGCGAACTCATCCAGAGGGCGAACAAACTCATCAAGATCGAGCAGGAGGGCGCAGAGAACCTTGGTCCTCTGGAGCTGGGTGAGGTCCTTAAAGAGAGCATCGCCGAGGTCACGAGGAGCGCGGATGAGAAGGACATCAAGTTCGACCTGAAGTTCGGCAACCATCGATACTTCGTCTTGGGCAACGAACTTGCCGATGAGATTTTCACGAACATACTGAGGAACGCTGTCGAGTACGACCCTCATGAGAAGATCGTCGTCGACGTAAGCATTGGCGAGTTCACGGTGGAACCCCGACGGTACTGGTGCGTGTCCGTTGCCGACAATGGCATCGGCATTCCTGACTCCAAGAAGAACGTCGTCTTCGGCAGATACAAGACGGATGATGAGCGCCCTCCGGCAACTGGACTCGGACTGTCCATTGTGAGGGCGATAGTCGAGGCATATCACGGCATGATCTGGGTCGAGGACCGAGTGTTAGGGGACCCGTCCAAGGGAAGCGTTTTCAGAGTGGCTCTCCCCATGGCATCCGCGAAATGACGCATAATCTGATTGCTCGCGTGCCCGATATCTGAGAAGGTTTAATCTCAGTCTCTCGATAAGGGTTGATGATGAGAACGATGAAACTGAAGGGAATGGTGGCGCTCATAACCGGAGGGAGTGAGGGCATGGGCTACGCGACCGCGAAGCTGTTTCTCGAGGAAGGAGCAAAGGTAGTGATAACTGGCAGGTCAAAGGAGAAAGGCGTCAAGGCACTGAGGAAGCTCAGGAAGGTCGGCGACGCTGAGTTCATCCAAGGCGATGTATCCAATAGCTCGGACGCCAAGAGGATGGTGGACGGCACGGCAGCCATGTTCGGCAGGATCGACATACTCTTCAACAATGCCGGGGTCTTTGTGCAGAGGCTCGCAGAGGACATGTCGGAAGAGGAGTGGGACAAGGTCATAGGCACCAACCTCAAGGGGACTTTCCTGGTGTCCAAGTTCGCCATACCGTACATGAAGAAGCAGCGGAGGGGCGTCATAATCAACAACTCGTCAGATGCCGGCCTTATCGGTAACAGAGAGTGTCCGGCCTATTGTGCTTCTAAAGGCGGCATCACAGTGATGACCAAGGCGATGGCTCTGGACTATGCCAAATACAACATACGTGTCAACAGTGTGAACCCGGCTACAATCCGCACTCCGATGCTCGACAAGGAAGTCCGTGCATGCAGCGACCCGAAGGCCTACATCGAACACGAGTGCGGAATCATCCCGGTCGGCCGTCTGGGCATGGCTGATGAGGTCGCGCACGCAGTGCTGTTCCTCGCGTCAGATGATGCATCGTTCGTGACCGGCGCGGCATTGTCGGTCGACGGTGGTACTACCGCTCAGTAACGGCTCAGAGCACGTAGTAGACGAGGTAGACGAGTTCTCCAGACAGGAATGCTCCGAACCAGAGAATGTACAGTGGGGTCGAGAGTCTTTTGTGCCAGATGCTATGGCTCTTCTTCCTCCACTGCCAGATGCCTGTTGCCATGATCGCGAGTTCGAGCAGTATCACGACGGCCGCCACAATACCATGAACGGCAAAGTACGCGATGAGGTCAGGATTAATGTCGATAATCCCGCCTTCGGTCTCTCCACCGAACAATCTGAACAACATGTAGAATATCGACATGCTCAGGTCCCAGACGATTCCGATCGAGCCGGTGAGTTTGTGATATGGCAGTCCGTTTCTGCCGCTCAGGTACGCATGGGTGAACAGGAATGCGACAGGGATCAGGGCAACTGCTATGAAAGTGCTGATGAACGGAGCTTCGGACATACGGATGAGCATGTCGCTCACGGTTATCAATCCTTGCAGCGTGATCGCCCTGTCCTGTTCGAGGAAAGGTATATTCCCGGCTCAGCCTTCTGTGGACGCTGTGCAGGTGTGATTCATGGGCGGCAGCAGGAGCGGTGTGCTGGAGATTCTCAAGAACGCCATCGACATGGAGTTCGAGGGCAAGGGTTTCTTCGAGCGCGCTGCTGGAATGGTGAAGCATCAGCGTTCTAAGGACATGTTCATCAGCCTCGTGAAGCAGGAGCAGAGGCATGTCGACATCCTCGGCGAGGAGCTGAATCGGCTGGAGCGCGGGAAGGACTGGGCATCTCTGCAGGATATGAAAAGCAGCGCCCCAACCTACGAGAGGATCTCAGTGTTCCATGACAAGTCTTTGAAACACCTGCGGCTGAGCCCTGATGCGGGTGAGCTCGAGGTCCTCAAAGTGGGCATCGATGTCGAACAGAAATCAATCGATTACTACAGGGAAGCGGGCTCTCGGACTGACAGCGCGAAGGCCAGGGAGGTCTTCAACTGGCTGGTCGGTGAGGAGGCTGGGCACCTGACGATCCTGAACGCCGAGTATGAGAACAGGACCAAGGCAGGGTTCTACTATGACAACATGGAGTTCAGCCTTGAGACCTTCTGAGCGTTCAGATTGTGCCGTTCCGGATTGATTCCACGGTCAGTATGATATCGGAGAACAACGCGTAAGCGGTCTGTGTCACTTCTCCACCACTCTCAATGATGGTCAGGTCACCCATGAGGTCCGTCTTGATCGTGAGAGCGCTGGACGTTCCATCGACAGACCAGAACGGGCTGTCGGGGCCCACCGTCTGAGGGCTGACCGACAGTTCAATAAGGCCGCCAACCGACTTTGCGCTGGCGATGAGCTTGATCTTCTTGCCCTTCTTTGTCGCCGCGTCGATGTCTCCTCGCGTGACATCTCTGATGCCTTTCCTTGACACCTTCTTCGGGTTCGCTTCAGCGTCCATTAGAACATTGGCAAGCGCGGTTATCTTCGCGGCGGCGTCCCAGCCATCGATGTCAAGCGAAGGGTCTGCTTCGGCGATTCCTCTCGATTGTGCCTCCCTAATGGCGGCTTCCATAGTCATCCCGACTTCCATCTTGGCGAGCACGAAGTTGGAGGTGCTGTTGAGGATTCCCTCCAGGCCAGTTATCTCGCACCCGGGTAGGGTCTTCTCCACCAGGTTGAAGATAGGGGTTCCATCCATGACAGTGCCCTCGAACCTGAAATGCACTCCTCTGGACCTGGCCATGTTCCTTAGGTCTTTGTATGCATGGGCAATGGGTCCTTTGTTCGCGGTGATCACATCCATGCTCATGTCGAACGCGGTTTTGATGTGGTCGATAGCCGGCAGTCCTGTCTCAATGTTCAGCGTCGTGAGCTCTACCATCATGTCTGCATCGGTCTTGCTGATTATCTCGATCGGGGAGAGCGGAGTGTTCTCGGGTCCGAACTCCTTGAGAGTATCGTGCTCTCTGGAATACTCAAGCACCTTCTCAAGGTCGAGAGCTCGATCCGAGATCAGCGAGCCACGATTCTTCGTGGCTATTGCGAGCACCTCGACGTCCAATCCCTTGCACTTCAAGAGCCATTCGCGTTTCGAAAGCAGAAGGCGGGCGAACTCCTTGCCAACATTGCCAAAGCCGATTATCACAAGTCTGAGTATCATTGATTCAGCGCATCCGTGATTCCGTTCATGGTCGCTCCGCGCTCGGACAAGTTCGAAGAGGTCGAGAAATGAGAGCGGTAGACTCAAACCTTGGTGAACTCGTCCTTTCCGGCGCCGCACTCGGGGCAGGTCCAGTCGTCAGGCAGGTCTTCGAACGAAGTGCCCGGCTCGATGTTCTGGGTGGAGTCTCCCTTTTCCGGGTCGTAGATATATCCACAGACATTGCACTGGTAGCTATCCATGACGCTCGCCGGGGCGATATTCAGATATGACTACTTGACTTTGTTGGGAGTCTCCAGACTGCTCTGCCCGATGGTCGGGCCAAGTACGTTTCGTTATGACGATCTCTTTTGGACGGACAAGGAGTGCTCTCCAAGACGGACTTGCGTACCAAGACGTGATTGACGATTTTCAGAATTCGGAATCGAAATTCGAAATTTCTGTCACGATTATGGGCGGATGTTTGAATTTTGACTGAGCGGAATCGCCTTGTTTCTGTTCGAAGAGATATGCTTAAGTACATTCTTGCCAGTCTAGGCCGCCGGGGGACCGAGGACCTTTGGAAGCTCTTCGGAGCGCTATTGGATTCTCGAGTCGGGACGCAAGAATCGATCTACCTTGGTCAGGTGTTTGAATGAACATAGGCAAATTCAAGTGGCTGTTCGGCAGAAACAGCGAGTTCTGGCCGACTAACATGAAGACTGGCATGTGGGCGTGGGTCGGGCACAGGCTCACCGGCATTATCCTGGTGGTCTATGTGTTCATGCACCTATCCTTCCTGTCGACCGCATCTGTCGGTGACAAGAGCTTTGAGAATCTGATGAAGACGACTGCCGAGCCGGCCTTCGTGATGGCGGATTTCCTACTCGTATGCGCGGTCATCTATCACGCGATGAATGGGTTCAGAGTCATCCTATTCGACATGGGCATCGGGATCAGGAGGCAGAAGCTCGTGTTCTGGGTGATGATGGCGATAGCCGCGATAATCGTCGCAGTAGCCTTCTATGTGCTGTTCAACGAGGGTCTGTTCGAAGGAGAGTGGTTCTGATGGCCGAACAGAAGATTGCAACAACGAAGGTCGCCGGGTCCTGGGCTTGGTTCTTCCAGAGGCTCTCGGCGGCACTGCTGGTGGTCCTGCTGACTATCCACATCTACATGGACCACTATGCTGAGGTCGGCGCTGACATCACCGTCGGCTGGGTCCACGAGAGGCTTGGACAGATTCTGTACATTGCGGTCGACTACGCGATGCTGGCCATGGTGATATTCCACGGCCTGAACGGTTCCAGGACCATACTGTTCGATTTCGATATGTTCATCAAGAGGAGGAAGCTCGTGGACATCGGACTCTGGGTACTGGGGATCGCCACGATGATATGGGGCATCTTCGTCCTTTTCCCGTTCATCGAGGGCTAGGGGGCTTGAACAAATGTACTACCACAAGATCTTGGTAATCGGCGGAGGTCTGGCTGGACTGAGAGCGGCTGTCGAGGCCGCTCCGAAGACCGACGTGGCAATCATATCGCAGGTGCACCCTGTGAGGTCCCACTCCGGGGCCGCGCAGGGAGGTGTCAACGCATCTCTAGCGAACAACCCTGCGGCTGCTGATGACAACTGGGAGAAGCACGGGTTTGATACGATCAAGGGCAGCGATTATCTGGCTGACCAAGACGCTGCAGAGATGATGACAAAGGAGGCTCCTGGCTGCATCTATGAGATGGAGCATTGGGGCTGCCCGTTTTCGAGGACGGACGAGGGCAAGATAGCCCAGAGACCGTTCGGAGGAGCAGGATATCCGAGAACTTGTTACGCCACCGACAAGACCGGCCTTTACATGTTGCACACGCTTTGGGAGCGATCGGTCAAATTGAATGTTCCGCTCTACGAGGACAGGGTCCTCGTCGATGTCGTGCTAGACAATGGCGCCTGCAGAGGGGTGATCTGCTGGAACCTCAAGACTGGGGAGCTGGAGCCCTTCATGGCAGAGGCGGTGATATTCGCCACTGGTGGCAGCGGCCAGATATACGGCAGGTCGACGAACGCGTTGATCAGCTCAGGGTCTGCCCTCTCAGCTGCGTACAGGCGTGGGGTGCCACTGAAGGACATGGAGTTCATCCAGTTCCACCCGACCTCTCTCTTTGGAACGAACATCCTGATGACAGAGGGCGCTAGAGGTGAAGGAGGCTATCTGATCAATTCACTCGGCGAGAGGTTCATGTCGAAGTACGCTCCGAAGGCGATGGAGCTTGGACCGAGGGACATCGTCTCGCGGTCGATCCAGACGGAGATCAACGAGGGTAGGGGCATAGACGGCAAGGACTATGTTTATCTCGATCTCCGACACCTCGGCAGGGAGAAGATCCTGGAGAGGCTGCCCGGGATCAGGGATCTGGCGATAAACTTCGTTGGGGTCGACCCCATCGAGAAGCCAGTGCCCATCCAGCCTGGACAGCACTACACCATGGGCGGGATCGATACTGACGTCAACGGCCTCACGAAGTTCAAAGGCCTCTATGCCGCGGGCGAGTGCGCGTGCGTGAGCGTCCACGGTGCGAACAGGCTCGGAGGCAACTCGTTGCTCGACACGGTCGTGTTCGGCAAGATATCTGGCAGGGTCGCCACGGAGTATGTGCTCTCGAAGAAGGATCTCAAGCAGGGAGAAGCGGCTTTCCAGAAATGCATGAGAGAGACTAAGACTAGGATAGACGAACTCCTGTCGAGGAACGGCACCGAGAACCACTCGGACATCAGGGCCGAGATGAAGGAGACCATGATCATCAAGGCTGGCATTTTCAGGAGTAAGGAACTGATGGACCAGGCTCACTCCAAGATCGTAGAACTCAAGGACAGGTACAAGCGCATAAACATCCAGAACAAGGGCAAGTCGTACAATGTGGACCTGATGCGTGCGCTCGAGCTCGAAGGCATGC